>CALMIT010000695.1 GCA_937864255.1 uncultured Saprospiraceae bacterium | reverse complement strand
TGGCCCGGGCGTATTGGCCACCGATTTTTTGATGGAAAACGGCGGCGCTCTGGCGCAATTGACTGAGACTACGATGACGCAACTGAATGAATTGTTGTCCAAAAACTGGAGTCACAACAATCCTGTGGATATTCTCGGCGACGGCTCTGCGGAGCAATACCGGAAGGCTGTGGAAATTGTCCTTGCCGATCCGCAGGTGGACGGCGTGCTGGCTATTTTTGTGCCACAGGCAATCACATCGGCCGAAGACGTGGCTTTCCGGCTCGTGGAGGCGGCAAAAAGCAGCCATAAAACCGTACTCGCTTCCTGGATGGGCGAGCGGGACACAAAAGCGGCGCGCGACATTCTGGAAAATGGAAATGTGCCTGTGTACCAATTTCCCGAAAGCGCCGTGTACGCATTTTTAAAAATGTATCATTATGCACGAAACCTGCGCCTGCTATATGAAACGCCCTCGAATACGCCCCTCGAATTTACGCCCGATATTCGTGCGACGCGCGCCTTGATTCAAAAAGTGCTGGATGACAAACGGCTGGTTTTTAATGAAATAGAGGCGAAGCAGTTGATGCGCTATTACGACATTCCGACCACCCACAGCCAACTGGCTGCCGACCCGGAGGAGGTGAAAAAAGTTGCCGGAAAAATCGGCTTCCCGCTCGTCATGAAAATTGCCTCGCCCGACATTACGCACAAAACCGACGTGGGCGGCGTGAAGCTGAAAATTCAAAGCCTGGAAGAGGCGGAAGCTGCTTTTTTTGAAATCATGAAAAATGTAAAAAAGAACAGCCCGAAAGCCAAAATAGAAGGCGTATTGATGGAAGAAATGGTGTCAAAACGCTATGAGATTCTCATCGGCGCTAAGAAGGATCCGATTTTCGGACCCATCGTCGTTTTTGGAATGGGCGGCGTAGCCACCGAAATTTTTAAAGATCACAACATCGGTTTGCCCCCGCTCAATATGGCGCTGGCTGAGCGCGTCATCGAAGAAACCAAAATTTTTGAATTGCTGAAAGGTTTCCGCAAAGTGCCGGCGGTTGATTTGAAAGCCATCCAGTTTTTGCTTTACAAATTTGCCTACCTCCTCATGGAATTTCCCGAAATCAGGGAAATTGATTTGAATCCTTTCGTGGTGGACGAAACCGGCGGTATGGTCATTGACGCCAACATCGTTTTGGACGGTGAACTGGCAGGTAAAAAAATCAAGCCGTACAGCCATCTGGTCATCTCCCCTTACCCGAAACAATACTGCAAAACGATTTCTCTGAAAGACGGCAGAACGGTTATGCTGCGCCCGATTCGCCCCGAAGACGAGCCGCTGGAAGCCGAGTTGTTTTCCAATCTTTCAAAAGAATCCATTTACTTCCGGTTTTTCGGTTATGTGCCGAAAGTGACGCACGAATTGCTGACCCGCTTTACGCAAATTGATTATGATCGCGAGATGGCCATCGTCGCGGAACTGGAAGAGGGCGGGCATAAAAAATTTGCGGGCGTAGTCAGGCTGGTGAGCGAAACTTTAAACAACACGGCGGAGTTTGCCATCGTGGTAGCCGACCCCTGGCAGGGGCAAGGACTGGGCAACGAAATGATGGACTTTGCGCTCAGCATTGCCCGTGATTGGAAGTTGGAAAAAGTATTTGCCAATGTGATGAAATCCAATCGGCTTATGTTGCACATGTTCAAAAGGCGGGGTTTTCATATCAGTTCTGCCGATCATGAAACGGCTTACGCCGAAATAACGCTCAGTCAGCCGGAACCCGCCGCCGTTCAGTCCTGATAAAATCGGCGGCCTTCGCGTGCCATTTTCCGCAAAAGCGGGCTGCATCGGTAACGGTCTTCGCGGTATTCATCGCTAAGTCTGTCGAGAGTTTCCACGCAGTGGGCGATGCCCGTTTCGTCCGCCCATTTTAAAAGTCCTTTCGGATAATTTACGCCTTTGGTCATCGCCAAATCCAGATCGTCGCGGCTGGCTATGCCGAGGTAGAGCGCATCCGCCGCTTCATTGATCAGCATGACCAGAATCCGCCAAAAAATATCTCTGCCCAATGTTTCATTTTTGACCAGGTCCGGCTCAGGAGCGCCTTCCGAGTAATCGTAGTAGCCCCGCCCGCTTTTGCGTCCGAGCCAGCCGGCTTCCATGAGCCTTTTTTGTGCAAACGAAGGTTTGTAGCGCGGATCATAAAAAAAGCTGCTCCACACCGATTCGGTCACGGCATAGTTTACATCATTGCCGATAAAATCCATCAGCGTGAAAGGTCCCATTTTAAAGCCGCCGATTGTAGTCATCGCCCAGTCAATCGTGGCAGGGCTGGCAAATCCTTCTTCATAAATACGCAGGGCTTCGCCATAAAAAGGACGCGCCACGCGATTCACAATAAAGCCGGGTGTGTCTTTTGCCAGCACGGTCAGTTTGCCCCAGTTGTCAATGAGTTTGCGGGCAGTATCCACGACCTGTGGCGCGGTTTGTACGGCCGGTATGATTTCCACCAGTTGCATCAGCGGGGCAGGATTGAAAAAATGAATGCCCAGGACTCTTTCGGGATTTTTGCATACGCCGGCAATCGAAGTCACCGACAGCGAGGAAGTATTCGTAGCCAGAATACAATCTTTGGAAACGATGTCCTCTATCTGGTCGAACACCGCCTTTTTGATTTCGAGGTTTTCAACTATAGCTTCGATGATAAGCCCGCAATTTTTATAATCAAAAACAGAGCCGACGAAGTACACCCTGCCAAAAATAGCTTTGGCTTCGGCATCGCTGATCTTCCCTTTTTCCGCCAGGCGGTTGAGTATGTTGAGCAGGTTGTTTTTTGCGCGCTCAAGCGCGTCGGGATTATTGTCAAAAATAATAACCTCGTATCCCGCGGCGGCGGCTACTTGTGCGATGCCGCTGCCCATGGCGCCCGATCCGATGATGCCGATTTGCATGATTTTAAAAATTTCAATTAGAAAATGCGGGGCAAAGAAAATGAAATAAAATGAAGAAGCCCCGCGCTTACAGGGCTTCCATACTCGTGTGGGACTTATTTTTTTAAAAACCGATTTTGGTAAAATGAACGGGCGACGGTCGTGAGCCGGTCGGAAAAAAGATATAATAATTGCCGGTCGGAAGTTCGCTGATTTCAAAAGTGCGCTCCTGCAATCCAACGGCGTCGTAAATTTTTCCGGTTTTTACTGCCTGTCCGTTTTGGTTGAAAATGATAAAATCCAGCGTCTCTTTTTTCGAAAAGAAAATCACATTGACGTAATCACGCGCCGGATTCGGATAAACTTTATAAACCGAAAAAGTTTTGCCCGTCAGCGCCGACGTTTCTTTCTCAAAATCGTCCGCACTACTGCGCGGCGCGATGTTTTGCGGGTGAATCGTGAAAGCCGCCTCATCATCCTCGACGGGCGTCGTGCCTGCATTATTATCGGGCGAAGAGTCGCTGTCTATCTGGCTCACCAGTACCACCTGCGCAAAAGCCGCGTAAGCTACATTTTGCAGGGTGAACAGCTTCAGCTCCATTTCGACCGAAGCGCCGGAGGGCAAAGAAGGAATGTCCCATTTTTCGGTAAACTGATTGTAAGTACCGCTGCCTACTATTTTACTGTCATAAGCTAAACCCTGTGGTACCGGAAATTTTACGGATATAAAAGTGGCCTCGTCCGGGCCTCTGTTTTCTAAGGTGAGCTTAAAATTCACATAATTATAAATTTGAAAAGTGGCCGGCGTAGCCGTCATGGACAATTCAAGATCAATGCTGTGCAGCCCACCGCCGTCCGAAGTCACCTGCACCTGTTTTGTGTTCAGGTTATTGCTCTCATTGGTTTCGGCAATCTGGCCGTCGGCATCCGCTTTGAAAATCAGAAAATAAGCTCCCGGCGTCACCGCAACCGGTATTTGTACGGCTTTATTGACCGGTATAAAATTATTGGCGCCGATACCTGAAAAATCTTCAAAACCAATCATCAAATCATTGGCACTCAATGTATTATCGGCAGAAAGGTAGTATTTCAATTTGTGAGCGCCGGCATTTCCGCTGCCCACGTTCCGGGCTTTTATATCGAAAGAAAGAAAATCGCCCGGGCTGATTTGCGGCTCCACCGTCACGATACCGACTATCAAATCGGGCAAAGCGCCGCCCGCTGCGCCGGCATTTATGGTGAGACCGGCTTCGTCGTCCTCGGCGGGCGTACCGGGGGGATTGTTGTTTGGCGTCGAGTCATTGTCGTTTTGCGTGCAAGCCGTCACCTGGGCAAAAAAAGTGATGGGCGAAGTTCCGAGCGTAAACAGCACAACCTGCAATTCTTTTTCCTGCCCCGGGGCGAGAGCGGGAATCGTCCAAAGACCTTCCCAAAAATTATAACTGGTACCCGATGGCACTACCTGCGTGGTGAATGCCAGTCCGCTCGGCAGTCCGAAGTTCACTTTTATGCCGCTGGCAGCCGATGTGCCGTTGTTTTTTATTTTTAAAAAAACGGTCACATTGGTAAAAATGAAAGGGTTGGAATTGCTGACATTCATGGAAAGTTCGAGGTCGCTGCCATTCGAGGGAGTGCTGCTGCCCAGCAGGGTAATGTTTGCAAGGGCGAAGTTATTGACCTCATTTTTTTCCAAAACAACCTGCCCCGCATCTGCTTCCACGAGGATGAAATAATTTCCGGGAGGCAGGCCGGCGGGCAGTTTTACTTTTTTTTGCAGGCTCACTGCTTCGTTTACAGCCAGGCTTTTCACCGGCAATGTTCCCAGGGACAAGTCATCGGCGCCCGGCTGGTTGTCTATCGAAATAAAAATTTCGGCGTCGGAAGCTCCTGCGCCCGCCGTCCCGGTATTTTTGATAACTGCGCTGATCAAAATGCTGTCGCCGGGATTCGCACTAGCGGCGTTATTGACCGATTGCACGACGAGGTCTGGCAAAGTCACGCCGGCGCCCGAGTCATTCAGCGTAAAGCTGGCGGAGTTGTTAGCCGTATTTTCATCCGAGGGCTGTGAATCTGTCAACTGCGCGTTTAATACGACCGGATCGGCGGTGAGCGTGGTGGGAATAAGATTTATGCTTGCTTTTTCATTTGCTGCCAGCGCGGGAATCGTCCAGTTACCCGACCAACTGTCGTAAGTTCCTTTTGAGACGGTTTGGCCGACGAAGGCTAAATTTTGCGGCAAAGCCATTTTTATGTGGATGTTGCTGCCGCCGGTCGCGCCTTGATTTTGCACTTCAAGGGTGATGGTGGTGTTGGTGTAAATGGCCGGGTTTGCAGGATTTGCTGTGAGCGTGAATCCCAGATCTACGGCTGCGGCAAGTTTGGTCAGGCAGCCCAGCATTAGCAACATAGCGCAGAAACGCATGCGAATGCCGGAAGTGATTCGAATGATCGAATCGTTCGGATTTTTATTCATCGTTTTTGTTTTTTCGGGCCTTCGCCCGTCATCGAAAGGTAGATTTTTAGAAAAAATGATTCAGCAAAGTGAGACCAGGGAGTGAGATCAAATTTCCCCGAAAGGGGCGAGGGGCAGAGAGGGCAAAGGTAGCAATCCCTCCAGCAGGCTTCTTACCAGAAAGTCGGTATTTTAATTTTTTAAAATGCGGAAAAAGCATCAAGCTCCCAGGCATTTTTCCAATCCGTCATGGCATTAAAAAGGCGGATTTTTTTGAAAAGATGCAGGTCATTTTTATGAATTTCGGCGCGCGCGATTTTTCCTTCGGCGATCAGATGCGCGCGGCAGGTGCCGTGCAGCAGGGGCTGTGCCGGCGTCAGCCATTTTTCGCCGTCAAAAAAAGCGACGTTGGCGTAAGAAGCGTCGGTAATGAGATGATTTTTGGTAATCAGAATTTCCGTGCGGCGGGGCAGGTTTTTTTGCAAAATTTCGATGCCGCTCCTGTCGGCATATTTGTGGTCGTAATCCAGTCCGGGCGCTTCTTTCAGCACAAGTTTGTTAATGATTTTTTTGCGATAAGCTGAAAATGTTACCGATTCGACAGTTGCGCCGTAAACGACTCTGCATTTGAAAACGCCCTTTTGGGCGAAATCAGGAATTTTTATAATTGACTGCAAATCAATCATTTCTGCCTCCGGCCAAAAAAAGCGCAAGCTATTTTCCAGGCGACTTTGATGCCAGCGTAGTTGCTGCGCTTGGCCTGTGCAGATGCGTATGGTTTCGATTAATCGGCACATAAACTTTATCGATCAGTTCCTGATATTCGGTTTGCAAATCAGAGAGGGCGGTGATGCCGCCGCCGCTTTTGAACACCAATTTTCCGTTCTGGTTTTCGATAAAACGGATACATACGGCGCTGTCCAGCATCTCGCCGTCGAAAAAGCCAAAAACGCCGGTGTAGTAGCCGCGCTCGTAGCCCTCGGCGTTTAAAATTATCTCAATTGTTTTTTGTTTCGGTGCGCCGCTTATCGAGCCGGCCGGCAGGAGCGAAAACAACAAATCGCCGATTTTTTCACGCCAGTTGTCGGGCAAATCGCCGGCGATTTCAGAACTGACCTGGAGCAGTTTTCCGCGATGCGTTTCCACCTCGCTCAGGTACCTGAATCGCTGCACCCGCACTTTTTTGGCGACCATATTCAGGTCGTTTCTTATCAAATCCACGATGGTGTAATGCTCGGCTTTTTCTTTATAGTCGCCGAGTATTTTTTCCGCCGCATTTTCCACCCCGGCGCTGATGGTGCCTTTCATCGGGTGCGCAAAAATCCGGCTGCCTTCGAGCCGTACAAAGCGCTCCGGCGAAAAGACCACAAACTCGTTTTCCCACAACAATTTGAAAGGAGCCTCGCTTTCCGCAAAAATATTTTCCAGCGTAAGATTGCTCGCCACCGGCGTCGGCTGCGTGAGGTTGAGCAGGTAAGAATTGCCGTATAAAATTTCGGTTTTTACTTTTTCAAAAATGGCGGCGTAGGCTTCAATGGGCAGCGGATTTTTTTCAAAAAAGAAAGTAGCGGGCGGCGGCGGGAAAGTCTGGCCGGGCGAAGCAAAATCTCCGAAACGAAATACGCCCAATCGCGTGTTCCAGTTTTTGAGCGGAACGACCACAGGTTTGCGTATCAAAAAATCAAGGAGGAAAAAGAACGGTTCGCGTTTCCTGCCGAGCCGGTTCATCTCTTTGACTACATTTGCACTCGTTTTTGGAAAATCACTTTTCAAAAGATTTCTATTTTTTGAAACCGACAAAAATCTTTTTGCTTGAAACAGCCGCAAAGTAAGGTTTTAATTATTGACAATTATGACTCTTTCACTTTCAACCTCGCGCAGTTGCTCGAAGAGGCCGGCGCGGCGGATTTGGCTGTTGTAAAAAAAGATCAGGTCAGCCTGGAGCAGGTTCGGCATTTTGAAAAAATCGTTTTTTCGCCCGGCCCCGATTTGCCCGCCAAAGCGCCGGTGATGTATGAAATTTTAGAAAATTTCGCGGATTCCAAAAGCATTCTCGGCGTTTGTCTCGGACACCAGGCTATCGGAGAGTTTTTTGGCGGAAAGCTGTTTCACATCGGCGACGTAGTACACGGCATCAGCCGGCGAGTGACGTATTTTGATCCCGCCTGTCGTCTTTTTCGCGGTTTGGAGACGGGTTTTGATGCGGGCGTTTATCACTCATGGGCGGTATCGCCTGACAATTTTCCAGCCTCTTTGTATGTGAGCGCACGCAGCGAGGAAGGTCTGATCATGGGTATTGCGCACCGGGTTTGGGATGTTCAGGGCATCCAGTTTCATCCGGAAAGTTACCTGACTCCCGCCGGTCAGACCCTGATAAAAAACTGGCTGAACGCGAATACCCAATAGTTTTAATTTTTTCGCAATTCCCGTAAAAACTGCCGTCGTGTAAATTTCGGTATGGAATTTGTCCCCCTCCCGAAAGCACCTCCCCTTTTGTCTTCCCCCGTTTATTGCTCCCCACTTGTTTCAGTCAATTTTTTGTAACGCTCAAATTTCAAACTATGAAAAAACACCGCCTACTCGTCGTTGTTTATTCTTTTTTTAGCTTATCCTGCGCTTTCGGGCAAATGGAAATGTCCATAAAATACCTCACTGACGAAAAATCCTGGGGAGTTTACATCAGACCCGACGCCACCATCCATCCAAGTCAGAATACCATTACCGGCTCCGGGCAAGTGACCGTGGTAGCACCCAGGGGTTTTGTACTCGCACCCAACGATCTGACTTCCGTAGCGGGTTTGTGGCTCATGAATTCGAGAGCCAACGGCCCCGCCGAAAATCCTTTCCGCGATTACATTTCTTTCGGATTTTCAGCAGATACGCCGCCCATCCGCTATTCTTCCACCTCGGAAACGCTGCTTTTCAAATTCAAAAAGAACGGGAATTGTCCCGACACTTTGTTTTTGATAGATAATGCAAAAGATCTTTTCAACCGCCTGCCAAATTCCGTGAATTCGAATCCGGGCAACGATATGGCTATCTTCGACATCGGAGCCGGAGGCAGATCTTATTTTTACAGCAGAAATTATCAGTTTGAAGCCTGGGACTGCGACCCGAACAACACGAATGTGCCCCCTTTTGCGGTGGGCG
>CALMIT010000694.1 GCA_937864255.1 uncultured Saprospiraceae bacterium | reverse complement strand
CCGGCTACAGTCGGATCATTGAGTACTTCTTCCAGCGCGGAAATATCGCTGTAAGGTACAACCACATATCCCGGCATATATGGGCCATAGTGTTGAGTAGAACTTGGATCTGTGGAACCCGAAATGATCGCCATGGTCCTGCCGTGAAAATTGCCGGTGACAAAAACGATTTTTGCCTGGTTAGCGGGTACTTTTTTCACTTTATACGCCCATTTGCGGCATAATTTCAGCGCGGTTTCGACGGCTTCGGCGCCCGAATTCATGGGCAGCACTTTATCATACCCGAAAATGTCGTGCATGAATTTTTCAAAAAGCCCGAGTTGATTATTATAAAAAGCCCTTGATGTGAGCGTGAGTTGCTGTGCTTGTTTGATCAGAGCGTCAACAATGCGTGGGTGGCAGTGTCCCTGGTTGAGGGCGGAGTAAGCAGACAGAAAATCATAATACTTTTTGCCTTCAACGTCCCACACAAAAACGCCTTCGCCTCTGGAAAGTACGACCGGCAAAGGGTGATAGTTGTGCGCGCCGTATTTGTCTTCGAGATTCATCAGTTCTTGCGAACCCATTACGATGTCTGTTGCTACCATGATTAATATTTTACAGGTGATTGATATTTAAGTACAAAGCTACTACTTAAAGTACACATGATTCAAGTCCGCTTTGCCGTCTTTTTAATCTCGCCGGCTTTTAAGGTCTTTTTACTTTTAAAATTTAAAAAATGCATGCAAAAAAATTGTATTTTAAAAGCCTTTGTTTGTAGCTTTGAGGCGCAGTCCTTCCTTATTTTATTCAGGAATAAACTGATTCCGAGAGAGTAAATTTACCAGACATTATCTGAGGAAACATTCCTCCACCTACCTTGATCCGCGCCACGAGGCGTATTGTATTGCAAATTGAAACCATGAATTTAACACCGCTTGCATGTTAAACAAACCCTTTATGAGTCCGCGTGGCCGCTTACTCAAAAATAAACCGTCATTTTTTTTGAATACACTTTCGTTCGGGCAAGTTCGAAATTTTTCGAAGATAAGCCGAACATTCGTTACAGTGCTAATTCTGATTTTTTCATTTGAATCAAAGGCTGAAAAAACCGGCATTTTTTTATCTGCGACTTGCCCGGAAAGGCAGGTATATACGAGCAACGAGGCTTTCCTGGATAGTTTGAAAAGGTGCATGATTTTTCCGGACGACGAAAAAAAATGGGTGCAGGCAGACCACTGCGATGTGCCCGGATATTTTTGTCTGCCAGGCAGTTTTCAGCAAATAGCAGCTTACCAGATTTTTGATAACGGGCAGTTTTATGATGGTGATTTGTCGCCCTGCGATGTGGATACATCAGGCGTTTATTTTTTTCAAAATATTTTCGGACAGGGGAATTTGGGACCTTATCGGCTAAACTCCTGGCGGGTGGGCGGGGTAACACTTAGCGGAAATTTTGCGACGCTTTCAGATCTTGCCGATTTGATGAACCGGCTCGATCCGGGAGGCGACTGGGTGTATAATGCGCCGTCTTTCGCGATTTTTGGCGGCAGCGCCGGACGCGCATACGGACAGATGCAAATTTCTGATTTGAATTTTGGCGTGCAATCCACGCATGATTATACGCGAACTTTTCCTTCCAACGGCTTTGCACTTGCCGTGGAAAAAGGGCTACATGAAATAATCATTATTGACTTCGCTGAAATGTGCTCCGATACTTTGGAGGTGGAAGTAGTTTGCACGAAGAATGATACCGTTTTTGTGCAACTGCAGTCGGGAGAAAAAGATACGATATGCCTGGAATTGAAAGACCTGGCCGGTGGATTTTCAGTGATTTACAATGATTGTCCGCCTCAAAATACCGCAACGCTGCAATTGATGAACGGGCCATGTTTTGAAATTTCGGGCAATCAAATGGGACAGGAAATTTTTTGCATGGTGGTGTGCGACGATTTTGGAATTTGCGATACGACTTTTGTAGTGGTGACTGTTTTTCCGCCGCCCGGGCCGGGTACAATAGTCAGAGACACCATTTCTGCCGGACAAAGTGTGCGTTTGTGTCTTGACACCAGCGATTTGAAAATATTGGGTCGCCCCGTTTTTGTTGAAAATATTTGTCCGGAACTGTCGGGCTTTCACGTCTCTTTTTTCACGGATACCACGAGTTTTTGTGTTGAATATGAAGGCTTGGAACCCGGCAGCGACACGGCGTGTATTGTGTTTTGTGATTCTATTGGTTTTTGTGATACCATCCCGTTTTTTATTTCGGTACTTCCGAGCCAGTTTGTTTTTGATACTATTTATCTGGGCGCAAATCCGCAACGCTACTGCGTTTCTACCGCACTTTTGCCGGGATCGAATATTGACTTGGTAAATGATTGCGCCGGCGCGTCAGGTACACAGGTGGAATTTACTTTGGAAAATGACTCGCTGTGCGTCAACTACTTTGGTGTCGGGCTGGGGGCAGATACGGCTTGTTTGGTTTTGCAGGACGAATTTGGAAATCAGGAAAGATTCCTGTTCATCGTCGAAGTTGTCACCACTCACCCCGAAACTTTTTGTGATACGATTTTCATCAACGAAACGAAAGAATTTTGCCATTCGACTGATGAATTGCCCGCCGGTACGATTGTTTTAATGGAAAATTTTTGTCCGCAACTTGGAACGGGTAATGTGAGTATTTTCATCGGACAAAAGCCCGCTTGCTTTCAATACACAGGTAGAGAAACAGGGACAGATACGGCTTGTATCATTGTTTGTGATGAGTCGGGAGTTTGCGACACTACCCGGTTTTGTTTCACGGTGGTGGAATATTTTGCCCCGCCCGTCGCCAATCCCGACGCGGATACGACCGGCAAAGGCGTCGCCGTAATTATTGACGTCGAAAAAAACGACACCTTATTCGGTCGCGTACCGGCTTGCGCCACGATAGTGCGACCGCCCCGTTATGGAACCGCGGTTGTGAGCCAGGATTGTACCGTCAGTTATTTCCCGGATGCCGCTTATTGTGAGCGAACGGACGATTTTGTTTATGAAATTTGCAATGAAAATGGCTGCGATACGGCGCTGGTGGAAATATTTATAAAATGTTCGGAAGTCACTGTTTTTACAGCCGTGTCGCCCAACTCGGACGGGGTGAACGATGTGTTTTTTATATCCGGGCTTGACGACAGGCCGGATAATCATTTAAAAATTTTCAACCGCTGGGGAAGTCTCGTTTTTGAAAAAAATAATTATCAAAACGACTGGGACGCCACCTGGAACGGGAAAGTGCTACCAGACGGCACGTACTATTACATTCTCGAAATAGGCGACAATGGTTCAAGCACGCATCTCAAAGGTTACATTGAAGTATATCGTTAATTTTAGCGCGACGGTTAGTTTTTGGTCGGCGGAGTTATAAACTGGTAAGTCTGTTCGTAAGATGACCAGGGAATTTTTTTATAATAATTGCCGGCAAAATAAGTGATGATTTGCTCAAACTTATGCGGCGGCTGAAAGTTGGGCAGCGATTGAATTACCTCCCAGTCTTCGTCAAAAAAAGTAATGGTAGGGTAGCTGATTCTGCCTTTCATCATTTCCATCGCCAGCCCGTGCACGCCTCTGGGTTTGAGGCTGACAAAAGTGTAGCTCTTGTCTTTGAATTTTACCGGCTCTTTTTCTTCCGCATTAAACTTTACGGGGTAATAATTACGGTTGATGTAGTCGGCGATTACAGTATTTTCGAGCGTCATGGATTCCATGCGCTTGCACCAGGCGCACCAGTCGGTGTACAAGAACATCAGAATTTTCCTTTTTTCTTCCTTTGATTTTGCAAAAGCCTCATCCAGTGTGAGCCATAAAATCTTGGACTTTGTGTGGTGTTGAGCCTGCACGCTGCCAGTTCCCAAAAACATAAAAAGAATAAAAAAGAATGAAAATTTCCGATACTGCATAACCATTTTTGGATGATTTACGGGGCAAAAATAGAAACATTAAAACAAATGAGGGTGGAAAGCTTTTAAGCGGTAAGTGTAATTTAAACAAAGTTTAACGCGGCTGTTTAAAAAGGGTCAAAATTTCTGTAACGTTCGATTTTATCAGTTAAAAGTTGATAAGTATCAAAAGTCTCAAGTCCGATTTTTGGCGCTTGTATGCCGGACGATAAATTCGATTCGGTCTTAAAAATCCGTGCCTCGTCCCAAAGGTTTTTGTCCAAAAAAGCCTGGATCGTTTTTGCGCCGCCTTCTACCAGCAACGAGGTGATTTTTCTTTTTGCCAATTCGGTCAGCAAGGTTGGAAGTAAATTTTCATCAAAAGGCAGTTGTAAAAATTCCGCAGCGGGATTATCCGAGGGAATTTCTTTTTCGGTGACAACCAGCGTGCGACTCGCGGAATTAAAAATTTTAGCGTTGGACGGTACGATAAGATTTTTGTCCAGCAAAATTCTGACCGGCGACTTGCCGAAATAAAGCCTCGTTGTGAGTTCGGGATCATCGGTCAGCGCGGTTTTTGTTCCAATCATTATCGCATCGGTCTCACTGCGCCATTTGTGTACAAGTCGTTTTGAAAAAGCATTGGTGAGCCAGATTTTTTCTCCCGCCCTTCCGATAAAGCCGTCATTGGATTGTGCAAACTTCAAAATTACGTATGGGCGGTTTTTTGC
>CALMIT010000693.1 GCA_937864255.1 uncultured Saprospiraceae bacterium | reverse complement strand
GACAATACGACAAAAGATACTTTGGCCAACCTGCGCGACACCGGCGAGGTCGTAATCAATGCCGTTTCGTACGACATCGTACGACAGATGACTGTGGCCAGCGTACAATTTCCAAAAGGCGTCAGCGAGTTTGAAAAGTCTGGTCTCACGCCCATTCCTTCCGATTTGGTCAAGCCGTTTCGCGTCAAGGAATCACCGGCACACATGGAATGCAAGGTGAAAGAAATCATCACGCTCGGCGAACACGGCGGTGCGGGACACCTGGTGATTTGCGAAGTGATCCGCATCCATCTGGATGAAAAGGTGGTAGATGAACGGGGACGTATTGACCCGCATAAAATTGACCTGATGGGGCGTATGGGGCGTTCGTATTACGTGCGCGCCAGCGGGGCTGCCGTACACACTATCGTGCAGGAAGTGGAGACGATGGTCGTCGGCTACGATCAGCTTCCCGACGCGATTCGCAAAAGTTCGCTACTGAGTGCTAATAACATTGGACAACTTGCAGGATTGCACCAATTTCCGGATGAAAGCGCCATTGAAAAAGCGAAAGAATACGAAAAAGTGCGGGAAATTCTGAAAGAAGCTGATGTGAAAAACCAACTCGTTTTGTACGCAAAAAAACTGCTCGATACAAAAGAGGAAATGCGAAACGAAGCCGCCGCCATTATCTGGCTGGCAGAAAGTTTATAACAAAAAAGCCCGGGTGAAAAATCCGGGCTTTTTTGTTGCATCAGTTCAATCGAATCTCATCGTCGTTTGAATCAAAAAACTTGTATTGGTTCAAGTGGAAATTCGGATCAGATTTGATACGAATCCAGCGGTAAAACTGCCTGAACCAGCGCATTTGTTTATTGGGAAATCCTTTTTTCAAAAATGCCTCCACGAAAGGATGCACTTTGAGTACCAGACTGGAGTTTGGTCGGGATTGCAGGATGAATTGCATGTCGCGTTCTACTTCGTCCACTATCAAAATGGATGCGTTGATTTTTCCGGTTCCGCTGCAAGTCGGGCATTCTTCAGCAGTATTAATTTTCACTTCCGGGCGCACACGCTGTCGGGTAATTTGCATCAGACCAAATTTGCTAAGCGGCAAAATCGTATGCTGAGCGCGGTCTTTATTCATACAATCCCGCATAAATTTATGCAGGGTTTTGCGGTGCTCGTTGCTCCGCATATCAATAAAATCAATGATAATCAGCCCCCCGATATCGCGTAATCTGAGTTGGCGGGCTATTTCTTCGGCAGCTTCGAGGTTGATATTTAAAATGGCTTCCGACTGGTCTATGTTTGGCATTTTATGCCCGCTGTTCACATCTATCACGTGCATAGCCTCCGTGGATTCGATGACGAGATAAGCGCCGCTATTCATCGTAGCCGTTTTACCAAAGGAGGCTTTTATCTGGCGATTCACTCCGAAGGCTTCAAAAATGTGCTTGCCGCCTTTATGCAGTTGTACGATTTTGACCTGATCGGGCGCAATGTTGCTGAGGTAACCTTTTACGTTCGCGTACATCTGCTTGTCGTTGACCACGATTTTATTAAACTGATCGGTCAGCAAATCACGCAAAATACTCGAAGTTTTATCCAATTCACTCATCAGTTTGAGCGGCGGTTTTGCCTTATGCAACTGCTCAAAAATACTCTCCCATTTTTCCAGCAGTTGGCTCAGTTCTTCGTGCAAGTCGGCTACCTTTTTACCCTCCGCAGCGGTGCGTGCAATTACGCCGAAATTTTTGGGACGAATACTTTCTATCAAAAGATGCAGTCGTTTGCGCTCTTCCTGATTCGCGATTTTTTTGGAAACGGCTATCACGTCATTGAACGGCGTGAGCACCATGTAACGACCGGGGATGGTGATCTCGCAGGTGAGGCGCGGCCCTTTTGTAGAAATCGGCTCTTTCAAAACCTGCACCAGCAGTTGCTGCCGTTTTGCCAAAACCTGATCTACCTTTCCCGTCTTGATAATTTCCGGTTCGAAAGTAAAATTATCCAGTCTGTGCGTAGAAATGCTACCGTTGATAGCGCTGTTGGTAAATTTCAGGAGCGACCGGAGTTTTGGCCCCAGGTCGGTGTAATGAAGGAAAGCATCTTTTCGATGACCAATGTCCACGAAAGCGGCATTTAAGCCGGGCATTAATTTTTTTATCCTTCCCAGGAAAATATCGCCTACCGAAAAATCTTCATTGGTTTTCTGATAGTGAATTTCAACCAATTTCCCATCTTCCAGAAGTGCTAATTCGACCTGAGTAGGCGTGGAATTAATAATAAGTTCTTTTTCCACTTCAATATGTTTTTGAGGCAAACCACATGCCCGAGACACGCCGGATCAGAGTGTTTCTCCGATCACAAAAGAATCCGATAAAAAATCGAAAAAGAGTCGCAAAATGGGAAGGAAACTGAAAGGAAATACAGGAATCCGTCGAAATGATATCACCGGATATTCCTCTTTTGGGGCGGCTGTCAGTGCGATTTTATTTTTTGAAGCGGATTTCCGTCTTGAATATTGGGTGGTCTTCGGAGGTGATTTTCTAATCAATATTTCGCTACTGCGCCGACTTTTCTTTTTTGAGATTCCAGAACTTTTTCCGAAACGGTTTTCCATTCACATTTTAGCCAATCGTTTTCAGAAGATTTCGGATAACCGGCTACAAAAGCCGGCTACCCGAATATAGAATTTTTTGCTGACAATGCGCTTTCGACACAATTGTTCGCCTATAGTTTGACACTATCTATTCTTCTTCTTATGACGATTTTTGCGCAGACGTTTTTTCCGCTTGTGCGTCGCTATTTTATGACGCTTACGTTTTTTTCCACAAGGCATCTTACCAATCTTTTTTTGTTAAAAAATACAATTCTTCAATTTTGCGGATTTCTGATTTCCGCACATTTTCTTTGAAATTCTTCCGCCTTCGCGGTTTCATTCAAAGAAGTATATGTTTGAGCCAAAAGGCAAATTACATCCCCGTCTTCGGGTTGGCTTTCCAGTGCTTTTTCGAGCCGTTCTTTTGCTTTGTCAAACTGCCCGGTTTTTATAGCAAGCCGCGCCAGATTCTTGAGTATTAAAACGTCGTCCGGGTATTTTTCGTTCAACTCTCTGAGCATCAGCACGCCCTTCATCGGGTTTTCCTGCGGCGGATTTTCAGTATAACACAAAGCCAGATTGACTCTGTGATTGATATTCGCCGGATTGATGGAAATCGCATTTTCCAATGCTTTTACCGCCCGTCCGGTGCAAAAATCTTTGATTTTCTGCTCTTCCGCTCGTTGCACACAAATGGTAAAAGTGGTTCCGCTTATCGCCCAGGCTTCTTCCGTGCCTTCCGTTTCAGCGATTAGCTCGGCATAATATCCAGAAATATCCGGCCGATTATTTTCAAACCAAATTCCGGCCAATCGTTTGAGCACCGCCACTTTCACAGAATCTATATCGCTGCCTTCCAACTGCTTTTCCAATGCAAGTACCGCGTTCGCCTCCGGCGCATCCAGTTTGGATTTTGCTTCTGAAAGCAGGGAGGAAATGTCCGTGCTTTCAGCCGTCAGCGCCCGCGATTTTTCTATCGAAGCCTGCTTGGGCGGCTTGGTATCGCAACCAAAATAGATGGCCAAAAACATTCCTGCCGCACCCAACATCACACCAATCTGAAGTCTTGACATGCCCCGGAAATTACATCTTTAAAAAAATGTCAACGAGCTTTTTAATCGTCATCTTCGTCCGTGCTATCCGCCGGAAGCGCATTTACATTATCTTTCACTTGTTCCACAAACACTTTTGCGGGTTTGAAAGACGGAATAAAATGCTCCGGTATCACGATGGATTTATTCTTTTTTATGTGGCGTCCAACTTTTTGGGCTCTACGTTTTATGACAAAGGAACCAAATCCTCTTATATAAACATTTTCACCATTGGATAGAGAATCCTTTACTTCCGAAAAGAAACTTTCCAAGGCCACAAGTACGTCCACTTTGGGTACTCCTGTCTTTTCGGAGATAGCTGCTACTAGGTCGGATTTTCTCATCGTTATTTAATTGGTTTTGAACGAGTTATGAAAAATTAAAACAGGTTCCAAAAAAAGAGTGGCAAATCTCGGAATTTTATTTTTGAATTGAAAATTTTGTTTTCAATTATTTCCACTTTTTTTTCCTTAATATTCAATGAGTTACGAATGAAAATCATTGCGGTGCAAGTGTCCGGCACTAAAAAGCAAAAAGCAGAATTTTTTAAAAACCTGGTTTTGTAAAGGTATCTTTTTTAAAATTTTAAAACATTTTAGATTATACCGGCTTACCTTGTATTGAAATTAGATTTTACACTTTCCAATTTTTACGCTAAAGCATGTTTTTTAAAAAATCCAGGCGCAGTTTTTTGACTGATTCCACGCTGGCTGGCGCCGGTTTTTTCGCTTCCCTTTTTATTCAAAACAAAACTTGTCAGGCTACGCCTCCGCTGACCCGGAACAATACGAAAAGTGCGCCCATCATTATTTCCACCTGGAATTCAGGCGTGGCAGCCAATAAGGCAGCGCTGCAGGTTTTGCAAAATAAAGGCACCGCTCTGGACGCCGTAGAAGCCGGCGTAAAAACTGCCGAAGCTAATCCCGACGACGCTTCGGTCGGTTATGG
>CALMIT010000692.1 GCA_937864255.1 uncultured Saprospiraceae bacterium | reverse complement strand
GGGAGAGCAAATTGTGGATTTGGAAAGGCTGGCGATTCACAAAGGATCGGCTTTTGGGAATTTGAGCAACAGCCTTCAGCCCATGCCCGAACATTTTGAAAATCTGGTGTTTCAGGCGATGTACAATTTAGATTTTTCCAGACGAATCTGGCTGGAAAATGAGAGCCGTGCAATAGGAAAAGTATTTATTCCGCCAGCCATCTGGAGTAAAAAAATCGTCGCTCCGCTTATCCACATGGAAGTTTCATTGGATGCGCGGGTCGAAAGATTGGTGCAGGACTATGCAGGTTTTTCGAAAGAAGAACTTGTGGCGGCTTTTATGAAAATTCAAAAAAGGCTGGGCGGACTCAGACTGAAAAACGCGCTGGATTGTATTGATAAAAATGACTTTGCGGGAGCAGCAAAAATCGGTTTGGAATATTATGACAAAACATACAATCATTGCCTGGACACGGGAAGTTTTTCAAAAATATTTTCAATAGAAATACCTGGAAATGATCCGGTAAAAACTGCTGAAAAAGTTATACAATTTGCTGATAATCATATTTTTAAATAAAAAATGAACGACTCATCAAAAGAAATCCGCCTGACGCAATATTCGCACGGCGCGGGTTGCGGTTGCAAAATTTCACCCAAAATTCTCGATTCGATTTTGGCGCATGAAGGCGAGAAAATGGCTTTTCCGAATTTGCTCGTAGGCAACGAGTCGAGGGACGATGCGGCAGTGCTCGATCTCGGCGACGGTACAGCGATAGTTAGTACCACCGATTTTTTTATGCCCGTCGTTGATGATCCTTTCGACTTTGGAAGAATCGCTTCCGTGAACGCCATCAGCGATGTTTATGCGATGGGAGCTTCTCCGATTTTGGCTATCGCGATACTTGGCTGGCCGGTGAATTTATTGCCGCCCGAAGTAGCCGGGAGTGTGATGGAAGGCGCGCGAAACGTTTGCGCTGAGGCGGGCATTCCTTTGGCGGGCGGACACAGTATAGATGCGCCGGAGCCGATTTTTGGGCTCGCGGTGACGGGGAGGCTGCGACTCGAACACCTCAAAAAAAATGGCGGGGCATCACCGGGCGACGTGCTGTACCTCACAAAGCCGCTGGGCGTCGGTATTCTGACTACGGCGCAGAAAAAAGGAAAAATACGCGGTGGACACGAACAACTTGCAATAAACAGCATGACTACGCTCAACAAAATAGGGGAGAAGTTTGGTAAACTTTCTTACGTAAAAGCGATGACAGACGTGACGGGTTTTGGATTGTTGGGGCATCTTTCCGAAATGTGCGAGGCGAGTGAACTCAGCGCTCAAATTTATTTTTCGAATATTCCGCTTTTGGATAAAGCAATTTTGGATTATTATATTGGAGAAAAATGCATGCCCGGTGGGACGGCGCGCAATTTTGAGAGTTACGGGCATAAAATCGCCCCGATTGACGACTATCAAAAAGCCTTACTTTGTGACCCACAGACCAGCGGTGGCTTGCTGGTGGCGGTGGATGCAAACAAAACCGCAGAGTTTGAAAAAGAGGCCGCAGAAAACGGACTGACCTTAAAGCCGATCGGCGTAATGACGGACAAAAAAGCATTTTGCGTCGCCGTTGTTTAAATTATTTCCCCACATAATTTTGCGGTGAAATTTGTTTTAATTCATTTTTCAATTCTGCGGTAATATCCAGATTGTCAATAAATTGCGCAATTTCTTTTTTACCAATTTTCCCCTCCACTCTTGTGAGTTCCTTGAGCGTTTCATAAGGATTTGGAAAGCCTTCACGGCGCAAAATATTTTGAATTCCCTCGGCCACGACCATCCAATTATCTTCCAGATCGGCGGCAATTTTTCGCTCATTAAGCACCAATTTCGAAAGTCCTTTTTGGATTGATTTGAATGCAATCAGCATGTGCGCAAAAGGCACGCCGATGTTTCGCATCACAGTGCTGTCCGTCAAATCGCGTTGCAAACGTGAGACGGGAAGTTTTTCAGCCAAATGGTAAAAAATGGCGTTGGCGAGACCAAGATTACCTTCCGCATTTTCAAAATCAATCGGGTTCACTTTGTGAGGCATTGCCGAAGATCCGACCTCGTTTTTTTGAATTTTTTGCCCAAAATAATCCATCGAAATGTAGGTCCAAATGTCGCGGCAAAAATCAGTCAGGATCGTATTTACCCTACAAAATGCCTGGCAAAGCGCGGCAAGATTGTCATAATGTTCGATTTGCGTCGTCGGGTAAGAGCGCTGTAACCCGAGTTGTTTTTCTATAAAATTGAGGGCAAACTCGTTCCAATCTACCGATGGATAAGCCAAAAAATGCGCATTGAAATTACCCGTCGCGCCTCCGAATTTTGCCGAGTGAGGTACTGATTTCAGCTGCGTCAATTGATTTTTTAAACGCACAACAAATACGTTGATTTCTTTTCCGAGTCGGGTAGGAGAGGCCGGTTGACCGTGTGTGCGTGCCAGCATCGGAATATCTTTCCACGTTTCTGCGAGCGACTCGATATTTTTTATCACAGCCTCCAGTTGTATGAAAATTACCTGCTCGCAGGCGTCTTTTACGGAGAGTGGAACGGCAGTATTATTAATGTCCTGGGAAGTCAGTCCGAAGTGAATAAATTCTTTAAAATCGGCGATTCCCAACTCGTCAAATTTTTCTTTGAGATAGTACTCAACAGCCTTTACATCGTGATTCGTAGTTTTTTCAATATTTTTGATTTTTTCAGTTTCGGACTTGTCGAATTGGTTGATGAGGCGCACCAGATCGGCACTTTTTGCGGAGGGAAAATTTTCAAGCTGGGAAAGTGGCAGGCGGGTAAGGGCGAGAAAATATTCAATTTCGACCAAAACGCGGTACTTCATGAGCGCGTGTTCGGAAAAGTAATCCCGAAGTTCCCGGGTTGATTTTTGATACCTACCGTCCACCGGGGAAATTGCTAAAAGGGCGTCTGATTCGTGCATTAAAATAATTTTTGCAAAAGTAGCATTTCCAAATTTCCTGACTGCCCTTGTAAAACATTACCTTTCAGATTTCGTTTTTTGATCCATCAATTTTCTATATTATGAGAATCTCCTTGTTGTTTTTGTCGGTTGTTATTTCGGGCGTGCTTTCCGCTCAGGAACCTTACGCCACTCAATTGGAAAACCACCGGAAAGAGTATAAAAGCAAATTTTTAAAAACCGATCGATCGCCCTTAAAAGAGCCTGATCTGAAAAATCTCAAATTTTTTGAGGCTGACGAAGATTATGTTGTTCAGGCTGTTTTCACGGCTACGCCCGATGCCAAACCGTTTGATTTGCCCACGTACAGCGGCATCACCAAACCTTACGTCCAATATGGCTGGCTGGATTTTAAATTGAAAGGTGCGGATCACCGGTTAGCGGTTTATCAAAGTTTGCAATTGCGGGTGATGCCGAAGTTCAAAACCTACCTTTTTCTGCCTTTCAAAGACCTCACCAACGGCGAGGCGACTTACGGAGGCGGCAGGTATATGGATTTGGAAGTCAGCGATATTTCTGATGGAAAAATTACCCTGGATTTTAATAAAGCGTACAATCCCTGGTGTGCTTACAGCGACGGTTACAATTGTCCGATTCCGCCTTCCGAAAATCACTTGCCTATCGAAATTAATGCCGGCGAGCAGCTTTACAACCATACGACAGAGGAATGAGCCTGAAATCTTTCAGAGATCAGTTGGGGCGTGAGGTATTGTTGCAGGGACGACCTACCGGAATCATTTCTTTGGTGCCCTCGCAAACCGAACTGCTTTATGATTTGGGACTGGAAGACGAGGTGATTGGAATCACAAAATTTTGCGTACGTCCTGCCACCTGGCGGAAGAAAAAAACTATCATCGGAGGTACTAAAAATTTGCGTTTTGAAGAAATTTACGAACTCGCACCAGACCTGATTATTGCCAACAAAGAAGAAAACAACAAGGCGGATATTGAAAAACTGGAGAAGGACTTTCCGGTTTGGGTGAGCGATGTTTCCGGGCTGCGCGAGGCTTTGGACATGATTGGAAAAATAGGAGAGATATGCGGCAAGCAGAGTAAATCAGCGCTCCTCGCCGAGCGCATCAGTGCGTCATTTGATAGTTGCCGGGATTTTTTTTCAAAAAACAAAACACGGACTTTCAAAGTCGCTTACATTATCTGGCGTTCGCCCCTGATGGTAGCGGGCGGCGACACTTTTATCAGCGCCATGCTGGGCGAAGCCGGTTACGTCAACATTTTTCAAAATGAAA
>CALMIT010000691.1 GCA_937864255.1 uncultured Saprospiraceae bacterium | reverse complement strand
AATCAGTGAATTTTGTACCCCGATTCCCAACGGATCGGAAAACTCCACGGGAGCCGTACCAAGTAGTTTTTGGAACTTTGGCCAGCCGTGCGCTGCCAGCATCAATCCCCCGAAAGTCAGGCGCAAAATCAACAGGGCGATATCCGTTTTCTTACCAAACATTTTCAAGTTTTTTTAAAAAAATCATTCTTTCAATAAGCCCTCTTTCATGGCTTCTTCCTGATAGCCGTGCAATTGAACGGGTTCTTTTTTCTTCCTGAGACGCATGTTCAAAAATTCAACCAGCAATGAAAAGGCGATGGCAAAATACAAATAGCCTTTCGGTACTGAGCCGATTTCCTGATTAGCGATGACCAAATGCGCCAGGTGTGCTCCCTCTGCGATCAACATAAAACCGATGAGTATCAGAAAAGCCAAACCCAACATCTGTATGGTGGGGTGCTGGTTGACAAAACGCCCGACTGGACCTGCAAAAGCCATCATGATCAGGATAGAAAGTACCACTGCAATGATCATGATAGACAAGTCTTTCGTAAGTCCGATAGCCGTCAGGATGGAGTCGAAGGAGAATACAATATTGATCAAAGCGATTTGGATAATTACATTGGTCAGGTTTGATCCTATTTTATTGGCTTTGCTGCTTTCTTCCTCGCTGCTACCTTCCAGTTTGTGGTGGATTTCGGTCACGCTTTTGTACAAAAGAAAGATTCCTCCCGCAAATAAGATCATACTTTGTCCTGAAAAACCGCCGTGAAACCAAGTCAGATTTATTTCAAAAATCGCTTCCTGCATCGCAATCAGATACGAGATACCAAACAACAAGAGCACCCTGAAAGCCATCGCCAAAACAAGTCCGATATTGCGGGCTTTGGCTTGCTCTTCTTTTTTCAGTTTATTGGCGGCGATGCTGATAAAAATGATGTTGTCCACACCCAATACGATTTCCAGAAAAGTCAGGGTAAGCAGGGCGACCCACACTTCGGGGTCTGCCCAATTTGGCATTTCCATCAGGAATAATGACATATTTGCAGATTTTAAGGTGAATTTGAGCTGCAATTTTAAGAAAAATTGCGCGTCCGTACTTTTTTCAGATACGCTAAAAAGTGGAAAAGATGAAGATTTTGGTAATGGCTGCCACTCCTTTTGAAATTGCTCCGTTTGTGGAAAAACTGGAAGCCGGATTTGTGAAGAGCGGGACAAATTTATATACACGCGGCGAACTTTCCGTGCTTGTCTGCGTGACTGGCGTTGGCTTGACGGCTACTGTTTTCAGGCTTTCCAAAATATTGCAACATAGCCGGTTTGATTTGGTGGTGAATGCCGGTATAGCCGGCTCCTTTGTGCCGGATATTAAAATTGGAGAGGTTGTCCATGTCGTTTCGGAGCGTTTTGGCGATTTGGGCGTTGAGGAAAAAGATGGCAGTTTTCAGGATATTTTTGATTTGAATCTGACCGCCCCCGACGAGTTTCCTTTCGAAAGTGGTATTTAAAAAAATAAAAATATTGAGCCTTCGGGGTTTTTAAAACCGGAGCAGGTAGACAAAAAAAAAAAAGTCCACGGGAATGGGGATTCGAAAAATAGGTTCCGGAAAAAATATCCCGCCGTTGAAGTGGAAACGATGGAAAGCGCAGGCGTTTTTTATGTTTGCCTGATGGAAAAAGTCAATTTCCTGGCAATTCGCGCCATTTCAAATTTTGTCGAACCGCGCAACAAAGAAGCCTGGAATATCCCGCTGGCTATTGCAAACCTGAACCGGGTGCTTTTTGAAATCATCGCCCTGATTGGCGGATTTGAGACTAAAAGTGAATAATATTTATTGTTGTTTGGAAAAAAACACGCCTCATTTTTTTAAATTAAACACAAGACTTTATCTTGTGGTAAGAAAATTGCTTTCACTAACTTTTGAAGTTTTCTTACCAACACAAATAAACCTGCCTACTTAAAAAGAAAGCAAACTTTTTAAACCCAACCGTAATGGTAAAAGTCATCGATCTGGCGTTTTTGGGTCAAGCCCAAACTATAGCTTCTTTTTTGGTAGAAACTTCCGAAGGCCCGGTTTTAATAGAGACGGGACCACATTCCACTTTAAAAAATTTGGAAAACGGATTAAAAAAATCAGGTTACCGGCCCGAGGATGTGAGGCATGTTTTTGTCACACACATACATTTTGATCATGCCGGAGCGGCCTGGGCTTTTGCAGCGCACGGTGCAAAAATTTATGTGCATCCCGCAGGAGCTTACCACCTGGCTGAGCCGGCCAAATTGTACGAATCGGCAAAGCGCATTTATGGCGATCAAATGGAGCCGCTTTGGGGAAAAATGAAATCGATCCCGGAAGACCAAATCGTACCTGTGGGTCACAAAAAAAAGGTGAAAATAGGCGAGCATAAATTTAAAGCCTGGCACACGCCGGGACACGCCGTCCACCACATCGCCTGGCAACTCGGCAATGAAATTTTTACCGGCGACGTAGCTGGTATCAAAATTGGGAACGGCATTGTCGTGCCGCCCTGTCCGCCCCCCGATATTGATGTTGAAGATTGGAAAAATTCTATTCGAATGCTGTTGGAGCAACGTTTTGACGCGCTTTATCTGACGCATTTTGGAAAAGTAGAGGCTGTAAAACCGCACCTGGTTGAATTGCGCGCGCGGCTCATCAATTGGGCAAACTGGATAAAACCTTTGCTGGATATGGGGCTGCCGGAGGCGGAACTGACTGAAAAATTCAAAGCTTATGTAATGGCGCAGTACGAAGCCGGCGGCGTGAAAGGCAAAGCGCTGGAAATATACGAAAATGCGAATCCCGCATTTATGAGCGTTGCCGGATTGGGCAGGTATTGGAAGAAAAAAGCCTGAATTTTCAATACATTTTTTGATAGTACTCGTCTGCCATCCTGTCCGAATCAAAAAACGGTCTGATGTCCGTCATGCTGTTTTTGACGATTTGCAGCCATTTTTTCGGGCGTTCATAATAAGTCGGTA
>CALMIT010000690.1 GCA_937864255.1 uncultured Saprospiraceae bacterium | reverse complement strand
ATTGGAGTAAAAGTTTTTGATGGCTTTATGCCTTATGCCGATAAAATGTCGCCGCTGGGCAATGCAGACGCGCTGGCTTGCGCCGATTATTGCGTGACAATGTTTTCCGACCTGACCCGTTCGGTCACCATGCAAAATTTGTATCACGACGGCGGATTTAGCAGCATGGGCATGAGTCCGGCGATTTTGGATATGTAACAATTAAAACATTATAAATTATGAAAAACCTAATTCTTTATTTCTGTTTATTCATTTCTCCAAATTTGATCTTATGCCAGAAAACTCTGGAATTTTCTTTAGGGGCTAATGGAAATCTTCTTTTTGGTTCGAAAAAAACCGATTCGTATGAGAGTTTTAATTCGGGTTATTTTTCGCCAAATGATTCTACGCTTATCCGGGAATTAAACAGAATTACTGAAACGAAAATTACTGAAGGACAGACAGGATTCGGTATATCACTGGATTTAAAATATTCTATTACAAATAGATTTTCAGTGATAAGTGGAATAGATTTCCAATTTATGAGATTAAGGAGTAAAAGTGATTACAACTATGAAAAGCTGGGGATATTTGACACAGTAAGAGTTGTGCCAATTTCACCCGGCTCATTTGGTGGAACTCCTTTAATTATAGAAGGTAGATATCCAGAAATTTCGGATTGGAAAAAACACGAAATAGGAATGATAAGTATTCCACTTGGTATAGAATATTCTTTCCTAAACGGAAGATTTAATTTGTCGGGAGGTTTGAATATCCAGCATTTGGTGTTTTCCAAGGTTACAAGAGAATTGGTTAGGGTGGTGCCAATAGAGGAAAGGCCAGGATATGCTGTTTTTCAAAAACAAGAATCAAATAGTTATTTAACGGATTCTGAAATAAAAAATCAACTTGGCTTTTTTGTGGGGTGCAATGTATCTGTTTATAAAGAAATTAGAGCGAATTTGGCATACTCGAATAGCTTTACAAGTTTTGAATCGCCTTCAAATTCTACTGTTCCTTTGATACAAAGTCTCCGTTTTGGAGTCTCGGTTCCGATTGGGAAGTTTCAAAAATCTCCAAATTTGACTGAATAAATTTTATATCCTTGAAAAGATATACTTTGTAGTAATAGCCGTATTTAATGGAATGAAATTCTTAAAAATTAAATTTCAGCTTTTGTAGTTTAAAACTTTTGATACGATATTGAAATCTGTAAGATTTTTTTTCTTGAGCGCGGGGTTGTTTGTTCTTGGGAATTTAGTCGCCCAAACCGATTCGCTTCCGAATAATTCGGGGCGTACAGACCTGAATTTTTTCGCAGAAGAAAAAAAAGATACCACGCCGGTTTACTTTTTTAAAGCTGGAAATCCTTCGGAAAGTTATTTGTACCCACGGCTTGACCTGGATGGTATCCAGCAATTTGATCCGTCAAGACAACAAAAATTGGATTTCGGAGTCAGCGGTTTGCCAGGTGGGACGGCACAGCCACTTTTCTATGATACGCCGTTGAGGAAGGGCTTGGATGTTGGCTTTCATCAGTTCGATTTGTATCAAAGGCGGGCAGAAGATTTGCGATTTTTTCGAAATGAGCGCGGTTTTACAGACGCTTCATTTTCTTCCGGCAATCAGCAGGCGGATGGTTATTTGAATATTTTATTCAGTCGCAGTTTTGCAAAAGGCGTCAATTTCGCCGTTGAACATCACCGTTTGAACCAGTCGGGTGAGTCTTTTCATTTTGATCACCAGCAGGCTAAACAGTCCATATTTGTTGTCGGACTGGCAATACAACCGTCGAATTCTTCGTACAACGCTATTATCAGTTATGCTTCCAACACAGCCGACATCAACGAAAATGGCGGCATAATCCGTGAAGACACTTTGGCGGACCGACCTTTCGAGGAAGATGTCGCCACCAGGACAGCCGGCACTTTGCACCGACGTCACCAGTTTTTTTTGAATCATTATGCCGGATTTTTAGGCAAGACAGATTCGACGGGCAGGGTGGGGCGCTCATACACCATCGGGCATAAATTTAATTTTGAATTTTCTGCGTATAAATTTTTTGAACCGAATCCCGAAAATCTGGACTCGACTTCGCTCATCTACGACGGATTTATGACGAATGACCGCGGGCTGCGTTATTTCGTCGAACACAGTCAATACGAAAATGAAGTGACCCTTCAAACTTTCAAATCCGGTGAAAATGAGGCAGATTTTTTTGAGGTTGGCGCCTTGCATCGCTTTCATCAGTTGAATTTTGAGCCTGAAAAATTTAATCTGTCCAATCTTTTTTTGATAGGTCGGTGGCATTTTAATCCTTCGGAGTGGATTCATCTGAAAACTTACGCGCAGCTCGGCGTGCTGGATAATGCCGGCGATTATCGCATCGAAGGCGATCTGGATTTGGATGCAAAAAAATGGGGAAAACTTAAGCTCGGTTTTATCAATCAATTATATGAACCTTCGCTGGTGCAGGAAAAATTTTACGTTTCACAGGAAAAAGTATGGGAGAATTTTTTTCAAAAAACTTTATCCACCAGCATTACGGCGGCGTATGAAATTCCTGTCGTGAAAATTGAAGTCAGCGGTGCTTATCACCTGATCAACCGGATAATTTATTTTGACGAGCATTTTTTACCGCAGCAAAGTGCGACGCCTATGTCTGTTCTCCAGCTTATTTTGGAAAAAGATTTAAAGCTTTGGAAATTCCACTTTGTCAATTTGATTGCGCTTCAAAGTCTTTCCGAAGATTTTCGCTCCTTGCCCGCGTACTTTTCAAAACACAGCTTGTATTTTTCTGATCGAATTTTCAAAGACAAGCTCGATTTTAGAGCGGGATTGGACGGGCGTTTTTACAGCGCCTATTTCCCCGAAACTTACAACCCACTGACCGGGCAGTTTGCCTTACAAAACAAACAAGAAGTGAAGACCTACCCGCAAGTGGATATTTTTGCAAGTCTGGGCGTGGAAAGTTTCCGGGCGTTTTTAAAGATGGAAAATGTGG
>CALMIT010000689.1 GCA_937864255.1 uncultured Saprospiraceae bacterium | reverse complement strand
TTTCTTCTCGGTCCCTCAGCCAAAAAATTCCCATTTCCGCAAGCAGGTTCCAGAAAGCGGGATTCTATTCGCTCCGTTTCCTGCTTTACTAAATTGAGCATTGCATGCACCTCTCTCTCGGCGGTAAATACTTCACCGTGGTTAGTAACTCTTTTTTTAGATTTTACCTGGTTGTTAAACTTAGATGTTTCGGTCAAAATCAATCGTGTTTGTTTTTCTATGATTTAGGTTCAAAAGCGAATTTATTAAAAATGTTTTGAGAACACCTTTCAAAAGAATATTTTCAGTCTCACCTGCAAATCTCCCCGAAAGCCTTTTCCTGGGCGGCGTCCAGTTGTTTGCGGGCTTCGAGGTCGAGGTAGGTTTCTTTGTGGAGGCGCTCCAAAGTGTGATTCACGCTATCGGCCATAACTTTGGTGCGACGCCACATATCTTCGGTGGTGTTTTTGAGCGAATCGAGCCGGAAGCGGTAGCGCGCCATTTTTGCTCTGTCCTTTCTGACCAGTTGAATCGAATCTTCCAAGAAGCGGATATCGTCGGCGAGTTTGAATCTTTCGTCTTTCAGTTTTTTGGCGGCGCATTGCAATTCAGCGAGCGTCCTGCCGTCTTTTTGGATTTGTTCTTCGGTGATGCCGGGCTTTTTTTCGCTGCATCCGAAAATCAAAAAAGCGAGAAGGAAAAAGGAAAGAAATTTTAAACGGTTCATAGTTGAAATTTTTTAAAAAAGCCCGAACGCAATTGGTTCGGGCTTCCGGAATATTTTTATTTGATTAAAAACTTTTTGGCCATTTGATCATTTTCACCACGTTGTCGCCCACAGACTTGCCCATTTTCAGACCATTCAAATTGTCCATGTTGTAGTGAATGCCGCCGTAAAGGCGCGAGTTGCCACATTCGGTAGCCATCTCGTCAAAGTTGTTGAAATTGCGCACCGAAAAACCAAACTGCATCTGCGTGCGGTCGGTAAACGGATAAAATCCGTCGCCGCTGGTAAACATATCCGTGAAGACGCGCGAGCCGGCGGCTGCCTCCATTGAGTGCCCGGAGGTGTAAGCCGGAAAGGGCGGCGTACCGATCAGCGTATTGAAATTCGGGTCAATATTTTGGCGGATATATGACAGCGGACGAATCAGGAAGTAATCGTACTTGGTTTTCCAACAGGCGATGAATGCATCGTTTTCGGCGATGCCGAGTTTGGCATATCCGACGGCGCACATGCCCAGGTTGGCGTCATTTTCTTCCAGAAGTTGCGTCATGATGTTAAAAGTGTGACCCGTCGGGGTGCAGGTATTAAACGGATCGTCCGCCCAAAATTCCGCGATTTCCCGCTGTTCGGAAGTTGCATTTGTCACCACGTTGTACACATTCATCGCTTCTTTGTAAAATTCCGAGTTGGTATCTGTGGAATATGCGGCATGTGGCGCGGGCTGTCCCTGCGCGAGATTCACAGCGAGGAATGGGCGGTTATTTTCCCAAAATGGCGCCAGCGGATTGGGTGCGGCTCCGGTCGGAATCCATGCGCCGTTGATAGTCGGCCAGGTGTAAGGCAATTGGAACGGATTCAGGTAAGACTGGTGTCCGCCGTCGGTTTTGGAATACAGGTAAATCGCTGCAGCGATTGATTTTCCAAATTCGATGGAACGGTCCACGATTGCTACATCTACATCGTCGGAAAGTCTTCCTTTCCACTTTGTTTCCAGCGCGTCTATTGCCAGCGTATTTTCTACGGTGATGTTGGTTTCAAACATTTTGCGCATGATGTCGGCCAAAGCTGCATTGGCTGCCAGCGCCCAGTTGTATTCAAATTCGTCGGTTTTTGCCTGCGGGAGCATGTCGCGCGTTAGTCCGT
>CALMIT010000688.1 GCA_937864255.1 uncultured Saprospiraceae bacterium | reverse complement strand
GCCGAAGATTTTTTTAAGCAAATTGGACTCTCCAGTCGTTCCCATCACGATCATGGATGCCTCGTCTTTTTTTGCCTGATTGATTATCGTGTCGCCAGGCAGGCCTGTCACCACTTCGTTCTTCACCTCAGTAGTCGCCACCATTTCAAAATTCTTTCCGTGTTCAATACCCGCTTTGCGGATAAATTCTTCCATCCGGTGTTTTTTCACTTTTTCAAGTTCCGCCACGGGTGGCAAAAAATAAGGATCTACCGGGTTTAGTTCGACGTGATTTACGTGCAAAACTTTTATCTCTGCCTCAAAAAAAGGTGCGATTTCCATGGCAAATTTCAGCGCATTTTCAGAATTCCACGAAAAATCAACCGGCACGAGAATCTTTTTAGGTCGGGATTTTTTTTCATCCGGCGGCTCGAATTCCGAAAAGATTTTGACCAGTTCCTCCACCGAGACCACTTTATTTTCAAACACCAGTACGTCATTGATTATCAGCGCCGGCGTAGCGCTGATTCCCTGCCGGATTAAATCGTTGACTTCCGTGATCTCCGTCAACTGCGCCACGATCGGGCAAGCCCGAAGCGCCTCCTCAATGCTTGCCCGCAAAGCCTTATGTCGGGCACAACCGATTCCCAATAGTTTTATTCGGAGCATGAATAATACAAAAATTTACATCCGGAAAATGCAATAAAGGGGATTTCGAAAAGCCTAATCTTTGATTTTGTTTGATTCCAGAATTTGTTCAGAAGTCACTTTTTCATCCGCCAAAGCACGAATGATGTCGAAAGTGGTCACAATGCCCACCAGTTCTTCATTTTCGACGACGGGGATGGCGTGAAAACGGTTCACTTTAAAAACTTCGAGCGCCACGTTGATCCGGTCGTGCGGATCTACTTTCGCCAGACCTTTGGTCATGATGTCTTCCACTCTGTAAGCGCGCAAACGTGCTTCGTTTACAAATTTGTCGTCTTCATTTCTTGTAAAACCTCTCATGAAGTACATAAAATCCGTTTTGCTCACCATTCCGACTATTTGCTTAAACCGCACTACCGGAATATGGTGGATGTTGTGTTTTTCAAAAATCTCTTTCACCGTCGTCAGTTTGTCTTCAGGATTGACGGTCACGAGATTTTTGCTCATCAAAGTCGAGATAGGGGCTAACACGTTCATTTTATTAAATTTTTTGGTGAAAATTGGTTTGAAATCGAGAGCAAGATGGAGGGATTCGATGGCTAACCGAATGACTTTCATCATCAAAATTTTTGAAATAGATCAGCCATCTTCTTCACTCTAAAATTCTATCTTCGCCTTGACAGTATCATTTTTGCGAATGAGTAAAGCTACCGACAAGCGTATTGAGAAAAACAGCAACGAAAGTGAGTTCGTATTGCGCCTGAAGGCTATTGTAGAAACTGCCATTGACGGCATTATTACTATTGATGAAAACGGCATCGTGGGTACCATGAATCCCGCCGCCGCTCAAATGTTCGGCTACAGCGAAGATGAAGTCATTGGTCAAAATATAAAAATGCTCATGCCGCCACCCTACCGCGGCGAACATGACGGCTATATGCACCGCTACAAAGAAACCGGCCACGCAAAAATCATCGGGATAGGCAGAGAAGTAAGCGGCAGAAAGAAAAACGGCGACGTTTTTCCGTTGAGGCTGGCAGTGAGTGAATCCTGGATCGGCGACACACGCATTTTTACCGGCATCATTCACGACCTCACGGAAGTCAAAGCCGCCGAAGAAGAAATATTCCGACTGAATCAGGAACTGGAACAAAAAGTGGCCGAAAGAACAGAAAAACTGGCCGAAGTTGTCAACCAGCTTTTGAAAACCAACCAACAACTCCAATCGGAAATACAAGAGCGAAAAGCCGCCGAGCAGGCACTTTTGCAGGCGCAGGACGAACTAAAAAAATCACTGGAAAAAGAACGCGATCTGAATGAGCTAAAATCGAGATTCGTATCCATGGCCAGCCATGAATTCAGAACGCCGCTCAGCACCATACTTTCTTCGGTAGCGCTAATCAGCCGTTATCAGGAAAAAGACCAACAACCGCAGCGCGACAAACACATCGAAAGAATAAAATCATCCGTACAAAATCTGACCGGAATCCTCAATGATTTTCTTTCATTGAGCAAACTGGAAGAGGGCAAGGTGCTTTGCCAGCCCGAAACATTTGTGATGCAGGAATTTTGCAGCGAAGTGCTGGACGAAGTAAAAAGTCTTTTGAAAAACGGACAGCAACTTTCACACCATTCCCCGCCGGAAGCGATGGAGGTTTTTCTGGACAAAAGGCATCTGAAAAACATTCTTTTCAACCTGCTTTCCAACGCCATAAAATACTCGGAAGAAGATAAAATAATAGAATGTACGCTGGAAAGCAGCGACGATGCTGTTCTGATTCGCGTGAAAGACGAGGGCATCGGCATCCCGAAAGAAGACCAGCCGTACCTGTTCACCCGATTTTTCAGAGCACACAATGCTATCAACATACAGGGTACAGGACTCGGATTAAATATCGTAAAACGCTACGTGGAAATGATGCAAGGCAAAATAAGTTACCAAAGCTCCCTGGGAAAAGGCAGTATTTTTCTGGTACAATTGCCGAGCCGGATGGAATGATTTTTTATTCAAAGTTTGAAAACCGCTATATCGTCGTCAGTTATTTTTATTTTGAAAAATTCAATTCATGAAAAAAATTTTAATCATCGAAGACAATCTCGAAGTGCGCGAAAATCTTGAAGAAATTCTCACACTCTCCAATTATGAAGTGACAACTGCCGAAAACGGCCGCCTCGGCGTGGAAAAAGCGCTCAAGAGCACTCCCGATCTCATTATTTGCGATGTGATGATGCCCGAACTCGACGGTTTCGGCGTCCTGCATATTTTATCAAAAAAGCCGCAAACCGCAGATGTGCCGTTTATTTTTCTGACCGCAAAGGCTGAAAAAGCTGACATGCGCAAAGGCATGAATCTCGGCGCCGACGACTACATCACAAAACCTTTCGACGACGTAGAACTGCTGGACGCCGTGGAGATGCGCCTGAAAAAAACCGAACGCCTCCGAAATATCGCCGCCAATACCGAACAAGGACTCAGCGCTTTTATAGACGAAGCGCGCGGCTACGAAGCGCTGAAAACGCTTTCGAAAGAGCGCGAAAAGAAAAGTTACCGCAAAAAAGATTTGATTTTTAAAGAAAGCGACTACCCGCGTTATCTGTTTTTTGTTGTGGGCGGCAAAATCAAAATTTTTAAAACCAACGACGATGGCAAAGAATTCATTACGGAAATCAGAAAAGGAGGCGAATTTTTTGGTTTTACCGACCTGATTTCCGGCCAACCTTACCACGAATCGGCAGCAACCATGGAAGACTCCGAAATTCTGATGATTCCGAAAGACGATTTTGTGCAGTTGCTTTACGCAAACAAGGACGTTTCTACAAAATTGATCCGCATGATGGCCGCCAACATCGCGGAAAGAGAGGAGCAACTTCTGAATCTTGCTTACAATTCGATCCGGCGGAGAGTAGCCGACGCATTGATCGTACTCAACGAGCGGTTTCAAAAAGAAGACAAAAAGGCTGAAATTTCAATCCTGCGCGACGACCTGGCCAGTATGGTTGGCACAGCAAAAGAAACGGTGATCAGGACTTTGACGGATTTCAAAAACGAAGGAAATATTTCTATCGAAAACGGCATTATTTCCATCACCAACCTGCAAAAATTGCAAAATATGCCAAACTAACCGGCGCGTAGATGCGTGAAAATTGCTGTTTTGCAAGTTCAGATTTTTTGTAAAACTGCAATATAAAACCCGTCATACCCATCATCCTGCGGAAAAATTTTCTGCTCGGAGATCAGTTCCATTTTACCCGCCTGTCTGCTCAAAAAATGCTCAATTTGCCGCGCATTTTCGGAGGGCAGAATACTGCACGTGGCATACGCCATCTTGCCGCCCGGCTTCAGGATCATGCTGTAATCGTTCAGAATTTCAGCTTGCACAGTTTCCAGCGACGTCACCTTTTCGGGTGTAATTTTCCATTTGGCGTCTGGATTGCGGCGCAACACGCCAAGCCCCGAACACGGCACATCCAGCAACAACCTGTCCGCTTGTTCCCGCAATCTTTTTATGGTCTTTTTCGAACTGATAAGCCGCGTTTCGATGATGTGCGCACCCGCCCGTCTGGCTCTTTTTGAGAGTTCTTTCAGCTTCCATTCGACCGTGTCAAGCGCGATGATGCTGCCTTTATTTTGCATCAAAGCAACGAGATGCAGCGTTTTTCCACCCGCGCCGGCGCAGGCGTCCACGACACGCATGCCGGGTTTTACGTCCAACAGTTCCGCCACTAATTGCGAAGCCGCATCCTGTATTTCAAACCAACCGTCGGCAAAGGCGCTCGTTCTGAAAACATTAGCCCTCTTTTTCAAAATCAATCCTGCCGCACCAATTTCATCGGTTTCAAAGCCGTCGTTTTCCAAAGCCTTTTTCAGGGCTTCGCGAGTCGTTTTTAAAGTATTGGCACGCAAGACCACCGGCGCCTGCGTATTGAGTGCGCAAACAGTCGGTTCCCAATGATCGCCCAATTGTTGTCTGCCCACTTCGTCGAGCCAGTCGGGAATTGACTCCCTTACGGGAAATGGCGGATCGGACTGCTCATATTTTGCGACAAGCGCTTTAAAGTCAGTTTTGGAAAATTCTTCAAAATCCGGCACAGCTTGTCCCGAAGTAAAAAGATGAATACCCAAAATGCGCCACCAATCTGCCCGGTTTTTCGGCTCTTGACCGGCAATGGCAAAATATTTTCGCGCATGCCTGACAATTTCATACACGCTCTCGGCAATAAATGCGCGATCCCGCGCGCCCCATTTTTTATTTGACCTGAGTGTTTTTTCTATGACCTTGTCTGCATAATCACCCTGCTCAAAAATTTGCAAGAGCGCTTCCACCACCGCCTCGGACAGTACTCTGTGAATTTTCATTCAAAAAAATTTTCAATACCCCGAAAGATAATATTCAAGTCCTAACTGAAATTGTAAAATATTCTGTTTTGAGTTGTCCACGCTCGTCACTTCGGTATCCGGTCTTCTCAATAAATTCAGCGTCGCGTTCCCAAAAAGCCCGATACCCTCGGCCAAAAAAGTATGCAAGCCGAGTCCGGGAATGAACTGAAAATTTTTCTCGGAATTGGCAGGGCTGGTGAGCCGGTCGGTGCGGTATTTCGTCTGTGAATAAGCAAAAGTGAAATTGGGAACCACCTGCAAGCCGTCGGTAGCCCGGATGTAATACCTGAAAAACGGCGAAATCAAAAAGGATACGGGATTGGAAGCGCGATTGTCGGTGTAAGCCACCGACAGTCTGCCGCCGAAAACAAAATTTTCGGCTATAAAAAAACCATAAGTAGGCGAAAACCAAATTTCGGAAAGCGTTCGAAAATCATTCCTGACACCTGCCGAACCGCCAACGATGTGCGAGCCGAAAGCCAGAAAGTCGTCGGCAAGCGATGAAGCCGGGTCGCCTCTTTCCACAAAATAAGGTTTGATTTCAAAAAGCACTTCGAGCGGTCCGCGAGCCACTTCGTCCCGCGAAGTTTCAGTATCCAGCGCAAAAAACTGGTATTTCACGTTTCCTTCCAACGAGATATTTGAATTTAAAAATCCATTTGCTCCCAAGCCTATTTTGCTCGAAAACACCCCAAAATCATTCACGCTGTTGTACCTCAAATCAAGCTGCCCGAAAACGCGGTAATCCAGGAAATTAAAATAATGCCTGGCAAAAGTACTAAAGTTAAAAGCGCGAACTTCGGATGAAAAGGTCTGACCAGGAAAGGGAAAATTTTGAATTTTCAGGTCGGAGCGCGCATAAGACAAAAACCCGCCCAGCCCGAAATCATCCGTAAAAAAGTAGCCGAATTGCGGAAAAATGCCAAAACTATTGGCCTCATAATTATCGCCGGCGCGTGTTTTGTCCACGCGAAGTCCGCCGTTCAGCAGGATTGTGCCTTGCTCGATCTGACAAAAAACACCGGTGGTTTTTAAAATAATGAAACAGGTAAAAAGAAACTTCCAGAGGTACATTTTTGAAACAATTAAAAAGTTTTTAAATAAGAAAATACAAGGTTTGCGTCTGATATCTTGTCCAAAGATTGAAAGATTTTTTTTTCAAAACCGTCATTTCCGCACCGCATTTTAAATTTTTCCGAAAGAAATGATTGGCAAAAAAGGTATGGTTTTTGGAAATGCTAAAATAATCGCCTCTATTCTTTCCTGAGTTTTCTCATGTTCTAAAGCATTGACCCTCCTGCATTCCTTTCACCGGAGCCTTCTCCGGTGTGGTTAAGAATGTAATTTTTGGTTTAGAAAATTTCAATTATGATGAAAAATTATCCCAAACTTACACCGATTAAAGCAATTTCAGACAACTCGAATCTTCCTTCTTTTTTGTTTTTCAAGGCAATTGTTTTTTGCCTTTTTTTGCCTGCCGGCGCATCCTATGCGGCTTTTTCGCCGCATGATTTTACAGTTGTCATGTGCGATAACGTGACATCCGGCGGCACCATAGAAGGCAATGAAACAGGCTGTCCCGATCCGATTTTCGACCCTTCGCCGATCACCAATGTGACCCTGCCTAGCGGTGGTACGGGCGATTTGGAGTATGTATGGATTTT
>CALMIT010000687.1 GCA_937864255.1 uncultured Saprospiraceae bacterium | reverse complement strand
TAGCGATGATTTTCTACGGTTCTGGAAGTTTCTGCCATACACTGAGAATTGACGTAAGCGGTCAGTCGCGGAACGGCGCTTACCGGCAGACTTACATAATTGCCCCGATGATTGCTCGGCACGGTTTCTTTTGTGTATTCCGGGTTTAATCTTTTTAATAAAGCATTTTCCACGCCCGTCACCCGGCTGATTTCGTCAAACGAAATACTATGGTACACGCTTACCGGCTTTGAATTCAACATTTCCGGGTATTGCACATTCGGGTATAGACCGTGATAAGCGTGATATTTCATCAGGTATTTTGCCGCCAAAAAGCGTGGAATAAAATTGGAAGTTTCTTTCGGCAAATAATCCCTGATTTTCCAAAAATCTCTGGTGCCTGTGCTATTGATAGCTTCCATGACCCTGGTGGGCCCGCAGTTGTAAGCGGCCAGCGCGAGTTCCCAACTTTTAAATCTTTTGTAAAGTTTTGCCAGATACTTCAGAGCTACCTGAGTGGATTTGTACGGGTCGTGGCGTTCGTCAAGATAGTAATCCACTTCCAGTCCGTACATTTCAGCCAGCCCTTCGCGCAATTGCCACAAGCCCGCCGCGCCGGAAGTAGAAACCGCGTAAGGCGTCAGGCTTGACTCGATCACCGGCAGGTACTTAAGTTCGTCAGGCAGGTTAAAAAGTTCCAGGTGGTATTCGATGATTGGAAAGTAAATCATCGCATTCCCTAGCAACCGTTCAGAATCTTTTCTTCCGTAGGTAAGGTAGCCGCGCAGGTAGCTTTCCACCTCGTCGGCGTAGCGCACAGCGATGATGCCGTCCATCTGATAAAGCCTGTACTTGATAAGTTCGAAATTGAATGCGGCTGCATCTGCTTCGGGGTCGCCGTTTGTGGGTAGATTTTCATTTGGCGGAGCCGCAAATAAGTACGCTGCAAAAAGCAGCAGAGTGAGTGTCCACTGGGATTTCATGACCAAAATTTTTGATATGTATGGGATAAAAAATCTTGAACCCTGTTTTTTAAAAACAGCTTCAATTAATTCATTAAGAGGGGATTTGTTTTTTTAAAAAAGGGGATAAAAAATGTAGAATTGAGTGCAGATAAGCGGGAGGTTTTATGAAAAGTTTCGGCAAAGATATTCAATAAAGTGTTGATTGTCAATACTAAAGAATTTTTCGATTATATTTAGAATTTTTGTTTCGCAGATTTTTGGACACAGGAAATAAAGTTTCGGGTATTTTAAAAATGTTGGAAAATCATTATTTGATTGATAAAAATAAAATTGCGTTAAAGGGTAAAATGAAGCGTATGAAAGTAAAATTAGCCTGAAACTTTACCTTTATCCGCTTTTTAAAATTGAGAAAATACATGAACCCAATTTTTTCGCGACTTATTGCCGACACGACAAATCTGCCCGTAAAAAAGATCGAAAACACCGTCGCCCTGCTCAATGACGGCGCGACCATTCCTTTCATTTCGCGCTATCGCAAAGAAGCTACCGGCTCCCTCGACGAGGTGGAAATAGCCGAAATCAGCAAAGAACTCAACCGCCTGAAAGAAATCGAAAAACGCAAAGAAACCATCCTTTCCACTATCGAAGAACAGGGAAAACTAACCGACGAACTCCGCCGCAGAATTGAATCCTGCTGGAATGCCACCGAACTCGAAGACATCTACCTGCCCTACAAGCCGAAGCGAAAAACCCGCGCTACCGTCGCGAAAGAAAAAGGCCTGGAACCACTGGCGCTTTTGCTATTCGAGCAGCGCCGTCAAAATTTTGAAAGTGAAATAGGCAAGTTTATCAATGACCAGGTACCGACGGAAGAAGAAGCACTGGCCGGTGCGCGCGACATCA
>CALMIT010000686.1 GCA_937864255.1 uncultured Saprospiraceae bacterium | reverse complement strand
TTTTTAAAATCTTGTTTTTCAACTTTTTTCCAATCAAAAGCAAATGTTTTCGATTCACCTTTTTCCATTCCTTCGATCCGGGCTAAAAGGACGCCGTCATTTGCCGGTTTTTCATAAATAATTCTTTGAGGAAAATCGTGCTCCGCATTTTCAAAAGTCCATTTTCCACCGCTGGTGTCTTTTAAAAAAAACGCGGCAGGCAACCGCCCGCTTGGCAGCGCGAGATAGACCAATTGTTCACCTACCTGCTGAATCATTAGTCGCTCAAGAATAATCGTATCGCCGTTTTTGACTGCAAAAGACGTCCCCGAAAGTGTATTTTCATCGGTGAGTTCCCATTTTTCACAGGTCGTTTTTTTATTCGTCGCTTTGCACCAGGCGCCTTCCAGCCAGCCGATTTTTTGCAACATCGTCTGACACTGCGCCGCGTTTGCAAACGTCATTACAACAGCCAGACAGATTACCGATTTGAGTTTTTGAATGTTGCTCATCAGGCAGATTAATCTTCAAGTAATTTATTTCTTTTTATAGACACCGTCGGCTATCACGCCATTCCCAAATCCGCAGGAACGGGCATTTTCGTCGCTAACGATTCGCGCTTCGTTTTCCGAGAAAGTGATGGTAAACCGGCAATCTCCGTAATCCTGCACGTTCACCTCAACTACATTGTCTTTGAGTGACGCCTTACCCATCAATGAGCCTTGATTGTAAGCAGGCGGGCCGGCCACTATTCTTATGGAAAATTCAATTTCACTGCCCTTTTGCTCTACTCTTAATTCGCCGCCGCCATTTTCGCCATTATCATAACCATAGGTACCGGAAAAATTCGCGGCTTCGGTTTGCGTCGCCTCAGTTTCGGCCGGTGCGCCGGTGTCCGTTTTCGCGCCTGCATTATCCCTGCATGCCTGCAAATTTGCAATTGCCAAAACCAGTAAAAACATTTTTAAAAGAGTAGATTTCATTGAAGTGTTTGTTTTGAAAAAGCGGTTTCGAAGGTTTAAAGATAATTCGGATTCGAAAAACCGGCAGTCTAATTTTAAAATTTGTTTAGGTTTTTTCAAAAAACTTAGCTCCTTGTCTGCCTGTTATTCGAACCGGAGTTGAAAAAAATGAGATTGTAATATCCATCACCGACCTCCCTGTTTCGGAATTTTTATTTTTGTGCCTAACTTTTCAAAAATGTTCGGATTAACCGCCAGCGCGGTCAATTTTGCAAAACCAGATTTTTACTTTTTTTTAAAAATATAAAAATGGCAGAACACCATAAATGTGTGATTATCGGCAGCGGGCCGGCGGGTTATACGGCCGCGATTTACGCCGCACGGGCAAATTTAAGCCCCGTCATGTTCACGGGCGCAGAGCCGGGCGGACAATTAATGACGACCACCGAAGTGGAAAATTATCCCGGCTATCCGCAAGGCGTACAAGGCCCGGAAATGATGGAAGATTTTCGCAAACAGGCGGAACGCTTCGGCACAACCATTCATTATGAGTTGATTGAAAAAGTAGATTTTACCGGACCGGTACACAAACTTTGGACGACCGGGGGGCAGGAAATTCACGCCGATTCGGTCATTATTTCTACGGGCGCCAGCGCTAAATGGCTCGGCATTCCTTCGGAAAATAAACTTAAAAATAAAGGCGTGTCTGCTTGCGCCGTTTGCGACGGTTTCTTTTTCAGAGGACAGGAAGTGGCGATAGTGGGCGGGGGCGACACGGCTGCCGAGGAGGCTACCTACTTGTCGAAGTTGTCGCCGAAAGTACACCTGTTGGTTCGCCGCGACGAGTTACGCGCCTCCAAAATCATGCAGGAACGCGTACTCAAAACATCCAACATCGAGGTACACTGGAATACCGAAACCGACGAAATTTTGGGCGAAGATTTAGTAGATGGCGTGCGCGTGGTAAACAATAAAACAGGCGAAAAAAAGGTACTTCCCGTGAAAGGTTTTTTTGTGGCGATAGGACACAAACCCAACACAGATATTTTTAAAGGCTGGCTGGATATGGACGAAACGGGCTATCTTCTGACCGTTCCCGGCTCTTCAAAAACCAATATCGAAGGCGTGTTTGCTTCGGGCGACGCGCAGGATAAAGTATATCGCCAGGCGGTGACGGCAGCCGGAACGGGCTGTATGGCAGCCCTGGACGCCGAACGCTATCTTGCTGAAAAAGGCATCGTTTGATCAAAAAAGAGCGCCGCATTTTTGCGGCGCTCTTTTTTTTAAAATTATAAGTCCAGCAAGCCGGCCGGCAAATCCATCAGCACCAATTTTTCTTTTTTTCGAATTTCGGTGATGAATGCCGGGTTGAGCGGAATCATCACTTCCCGGTTTTTATAATTGACCAGTGCCATTGCCTGTTGCGGCATTTCCACGACGTTGCTGATGTTGCCAATTTGCCCCAATTCCGCATCCCGGATTGCGTAGCCTCTCAAATAAACGTAGCCCGGTTCTTCCTCTGTTTCAAACTCGCGTTCGTCGTCGGGAATAATGTCTGATTCGCGGAGGTAAAGTTCTTTATTGGCTATCAGCACAGCGGCATTGCGGTCAGATATGTCTTCAAATTTCACGATAGGAAAAAGTTCGCCTCTGATATTTTCGATAAAATAGGGCAGGAGTTGTCCCCGCATTTTTATAAACACGGCTTTCGTTTTGTAAAAATCTTCCACGTAGTAATCTTCCAGCGATACTTTTAATTCGCCATCCAGCCCGTGCGCTTTGCCGACAAAACCAATTTGTACGAATCCAGAAAACATATTTTGAATTACAATTTTTTTAAAAATTTCTTCATTGTGCGAATACGTGCGGTCAATTGCTTTCAATCAAAAACTGCCGCAGGATAAATCCCTTTTCTGCTTTTTCTTCCCAGGGCTGTCCCTCGCAAGGGCCGATGCACTGTGTGTCCAGTATTTTCATTTCTTTAAAAACCAGCCCGAAACCTTTCGCATATTTTTCAATCACATAGCGCAGTTCGATTAGATTTTCCTCGTCGGCGTGAATGACTGTGGTTACTTTTTCAAAATCAAAATCGCCGATTTTTTCTGCCTGATCCGCGGATTCGATTTCCGAGGACCAGCCTTTAAAAATTTCAATCGGCTCGCCGGCAATTTCCACCTGCAATGCCGGGTCGGTAAAAACCAGACTGTTCCAGCGTTTTCGCGCCTGAACGGGGAAAACCAGCGGTACCGATTTTAAATTTTCTTCCGTCCGGTAAGCCCTCGACTCGTCGCGCGAAGTCGTCCAAATATTTGTGATTATCCAGGGATCGGCGGGCGTAGTTCGCTGCGCGTGTTCTATTTTAAACACCTCCGCGCCCGCATCATCGGAGAATTTTTCAATCAAAGTTTCTCTGATAAAAGTTCGGCTGCTGTCGCGACTGATGCCCCCCGAAGCCGGGTCGTAGATGACCGAATCCACCTGGTAAATTTTATATTTCCCAACTTCCAGCGGAAAATATTCAAAACCGTTTTCAAAAGTAAAGTCGTCCTTCTGCTCTTTGCAACCAAGCCAGAAAAGTGAAAACAGCAGTAAAACAGGAAGATATTTCATCGCAAAATCAGGAATCTACGAGATGTTTTTCGAGATCGGGCTTTTCGTCTTTCAGATTTATCATTTTTTGCTGGCATTTTTCACACACGCCCAAGTGCGCGATGACTTTTCGGCGCAAGTCTTCTTTTTTTGAAAGTTTTCCTTTGTAATAATCCAGCAGCAAATCCTCGTCAGGGCATTGGTAAAGTTCGATTATCTTTTGCACCATTTTGACGGCAGCGAATAACAGGACAATCCCGAAAACCAAAAATAGAAGATTCAATAGCATGGAAATTATTTTTAAAAATTGCTCCCGTAAATAATCCCGCCGCCGACCACGTCATCGCCTTCATAAAAAACGGCAGACTGCCCCGGCGCCACGCCGCGCACATTCGCCAGAAATTCCACAAAAATGCGGTCTTCCAATTGCGCCACCAGACCCATCGTGCCTTCGTCGCGATAGCGGATTTTGGTCAGCAACTCCAGTCCTTCACCGGGCAATGCTGCGTATTTTTGCAAATTCACCTTGCCCACCGCCATGCCGTTGCGCACCAACTCATCCATTTCGCCGAGTACCACTTCATTGTGCTCGGGGCGTATTTCGGTCACGAACATCGGCTGCCCGAAAGCCTTACCCAGTCCTTTTCGCTGCCCCACCGTGTAAAACGGATAGCCCTCGTGCGTACCTAAAACCTCGCCTTTCGTATTCACAAAATTGCCGCCGGCCACGCGCGCTTCCAGCCCTTCCACTTTTCTTTTTAAAAACCCGCGGTAGTCGTTGTCCGGCACAAAACAAATTTCATAACTCTCGCCTTTTTTAGAAAGGTCATCGAAACCAAAATCGGCGGCAATCTGGCGCACTTCAGGCTTGGTAAGCCCGCCCAGCGGAAAGCGCGTGCGGTGCAGGCACTCTTGCGACAAGCCCCACAATACGTAAGACTGGTCTTTATTCAAATCCTTCGCGCGCGTCACGTATTTCCTGCCTTCCAGTTCTTTTATTTTGGCGTAGTGCCCGGTGGCGATGAACTCGCAATCCAGGGCGTCGGCGCGGCGTAGCAATGCGTCCCATTTGATGTGCGTATTGCAAAGTACACAGGGATTCGGCGTGCGTCCCGCCATGTATTCATCCACAAAATTGTCAATCACATAATCGCCGAATTCTTCGCGAATGTCTATGATAAAATGGT
>CALMIT010000685.1 GCA_937864255.1 uncultured Saprospiraceae bacterium | reverse complement strand
TGCGCCGATGGTACTGCTCCAAAGGTGGGAGAGTAGGTCGCCGCCAGCCTCAATACAAGCCGAAAGCCTCGTGTCATTCACACGGGGCTTTCCTCGTATTTCGAATAGATATTCATTAAATGTGCTTTTTGAATACTAAATTTGGGAAAATCTAAAAGCGAGTGAAACAGCCTTTCTGGAAGAAACTACTCAGTTATTTTTTCGAAATTCATATCGAAAGCACGTCCGGAGAATTTAATTCTCACCTTTATGTAAGTCTGAAAAACGGTAGATACCAGCTTTGTTCAGAGAATGCTATTTATTCTTTTGAAGACCTTTATACAAATTTTTTGAAAGCGTTTGCCACAATCGAATGGACAAAACTGGAGGTGAAAAATGTTTTGGTTTTGGGTTTTGGTTTGGGTAGCGTTGTACAAATTTTAGAGAAAAATTTTGGCAAAAAATTTCATTATACAGGTGTGGAGGCTGATGAGACGGTATTGTATCTGGCACATAAATATGTGCTTCCCAAAATACAGTCGCCCGTAGAGCTTGTGTGTACAAGAGCTGAAAATTTCGTTTTACAAACTACTCGGAAATTTGACTTAATCTTGATGGATGTTTTTTTGGACGATAAAATTCCGCCAGACCTGCAAACTACTTTTTATCTCTCGGCACTGAAAGAACGGTTATCCAAGTCAGGACTTTTATTATATAATCGCCTTGCTCAGAGTGAAAATGACGTAAGCGATGCGCGGCTTTTTTTTGAAAAAAAATTTAAAGAAGTATTTCCTGACAGTACTTACCTGGATGTCGGGGGGAATTGGATTTTGATAAATAAAAGCGACGTTTTAAAAAACAAACTCAATTGAGTTTTGAGGCGACTACACAGGATTTTTTAAAAAGTTTTTTTGTGCCGGAAGGCGAAAATATTTCGATCCAGATTACATAAATACCCGTTTTTGTTTTTTCAAATTGGTCAGTTTCTCCATCCCAGCGCAAAAAACCTTGTCTTCCCAATAATAGATTTTGCGCCATGGATTTTACTTGCCTGCCGATCGCGTCAAAAATTTTGATATTAGCAATATAATCCGGTTGATCAAGTTCGTAGCGGATGAGCAAAAAATCATCTATCTCATCGCCGTCAGGTGAAATTGTAGTCGGCTCAATTTGAAAATAATCATCAATCGCGGAGCCGACAGAGCCGACAGATTGCGAGTTTTTGGCAGTCGGCGTAGCAAAACCAGCAGTTGCTGCCGCTGAATTCCAGTTGTTTTTATTCTGGGTTTCACTTTCAGCCGACAAACGCTCAAGCGACACGCCCTCTTTATCATCCAATAGCACATTGTGCCAATCTTCGCTGTAATTCAGGGAGTCAATAATAATCGGCGCGAGCACGTCATCTGTATAAATCGTCACATTTCCAGTGTCGTCAGACCAGGAAGGAAGGTCTGTTTCAAGCAGCAAATCAGGCCGCGCCACAGTATAACTGGCAGATATATTTTCGATGTCTTCGGATAAAGTCAGGTAATCGCCCGGAAAAAAAAGCTGGTTTTGAAAAATAGATTTCACATCTGTCGAAGTCGTTCCAATATTGGCAATTTTTAAATCGGCAGCATTAAAAACTTTTAATGAGCGGTTGTATAATTCCAAAAAATCTGCGCCGCCGGTTGAAGGATTAAAAAGAACTTCGTTTATGACTACTTCGCCCGCTGCCATTTTTTCAGGCAGCGCAATCAATTTTTGGTTTTCCTCACCAAACGAATTTCCCGTGCAATCTTCCAATTCATTTTTGATAGTCAAGGTATAAATAGTGCCTGCTTCCAGCGGGCTGGTCAGGGTTAATTTGACCATATTAAAAAGGGGGCTTTGTGCCTCTGATCGCAAAATGGAAACAGAAGGAGTAAGTAAATAATTCTGCGGATTAGCAGCTTTTTGAAAATCAACTCCTTCCGAAAAATCGAGTAAAATCTCGGTTGATGAAGCAGGGAAAGCCGCCAAGAGATAGGGTGAAACATTATCAGGCGCCGGATTAAAAACCGAATTTATACTTCCGGGCGTACCGCCGTTTAAATTAGTACTGGCGCTCCAATTCTCCCCGCCCGAACACGGAGCGTCCGGGTTGATCATTTCCAAAGACCAGCCGCCGTCGCGTTTACCACTATCTGTGTACCAGGAATCCGAAAATTGAACGCTGTGAATTACATTGTCTTCATCATCCGATAAAGTGAGCGCTTCTCCGGTATTGGTGAGCGCGGGAAAAGAAGTTAGCGGGATCGTTTTTCCAAACGCAGCAAAATTTCCCACCTGGCTATCGTCGCAAATGATAAAATAACCGCCCGGATTCAATAGCGTGTCGGGCAGAGATTGCTGGCTGCTGTTATCTGAAAATTTCCAGTTTTTTAGAGATAAAACTTTATTGCTACGATTGTAAATTTCTATGTATTCGGCGTCGGGAAGCCCGATAACCGGACTGGGATCAGCCATTATTTCTGTAATTAAAACGTCGAACAGGGCGGGTTTTTCCGGTTTAAAAAACAGGAATGAAGCTGTTTGTAGCGGGGCGATGTTGGATGCCTGATCTTGAATGTTTGCTGCGGAAAGTGTGTAGGTTTGTAAATTCGTAAAAGACTGATTGAAAAATAATTCCAGCGTAGTTTTGGCCGGATTTTTAAAAATTACCATTTCGGGTTCACCGATTCCGCCATCAAGGTCATAATTTGAAAGTGTCATCGCGGAGACCGAATCAAGCGGCTCGTTGAAATTTATAATTACGGAATTGCCGGAAGACGGCTCTGCACTGAGTAGCACAGGCGCAGTAGTATCAGGCGTTATGGTATAAATTTTTATATCGTCAAAGAAAAATTTATCGCGTCGAGTACTTGTATAAGTGCATTGTATCCCGAAAAAACCCGGCTCGCCGTGATAAGTGAAGTCATTAAAATTGGTTTCGGTTTGAAAATTTGAGCCGCCATTATAATCGGTTTCTACCAACCATGTTCCGCCGGCAGTTCTTGAAATTCTGCACCTGATTTCGACCGGTTCGTTCGCCACCTGCCCGATTGTACCGGCAGCCAATAAAACAGCCGCGCCATTATCTGCTCTGAAAAAACGAAGCGCATCATTATTACCCGTCTCGCCTATTTCCATAAAATAGCCGTTGGCGGTCGCCAAATCTGTTTTATCGGATTGCAAATAAATGCGCAGTAAATTGGAAGTGGAAGGAGCAAATTCCAGCCTTAGATAAAATTCCCAGACAGCACTGTCTGGAAGGTTGGCCAGCGCGAAAATGGCGGATGTGCCTGCTACCGGGGCGTTTAGTTGCAACTCGCCATTTGAAACGATGAAATCAGAAACGTTTCCCGTCCAGGCCGGATTTTCATCCAAATTATTGTCGGAAAAGTCGTCGGCAAATTGCGCAGACATTACCAACGAAATAAACATTGAAAAGCAAATAAGGAAAATCAAGCGAAGCATAAACGTAGTTTTCTTCGCCTAAAAGTAGCAAGTTTTACCAAAGTATGGCTGTCTGAAAAACCTGTCTTGCAGTAAAAAGGCATTATTTTTCAGACAGCCTCTGCCCGACTGCCGGCATAACGGCGCGTCGTCTCCAGATAAGAAGCAGCGTGAGGCGTTTGCATCATCTGATAAAGAATTTCCTTCGCGCGGAAAAGTTGCGCTTTCACGGTGCCGAGCGGAATACCCAGTTCCTGAGCGATTTCATCGTAACTCAATTCTTCAAAATACCTGAGTTCGATCATCAGGCGGTATTTTGTGCTGAGCCTTGAAATAGACCGCCGCATTAGGCCGATGCGCTGGTCGCGGATAATTTCTTCTTCCGGATCCAGCACTACGGCGCGTAGGTTATTGGAAAAGTCCTGGTCGCCTTGCGGCTCGATAGGGTCGTCTATGGAAAGTGTGTGTATTCTTTTTTTGCGGATATGGTCTATGCAATTGTTGATGGCAATTTTGAAAAGCCAGGTACTGAAAGCATAGTGCGGCGCATAAGTCGGAAGTTTGTGAAAAGCCTTTCCAAATGCTTCCAATGTCAAATCATCAGCATCTTCGCGGTTGCGCACCATTTTCAGCATGGTGTGGTAAATAGAACCGCGATAACGGTCCATCAAAATTTCGTAAGCTCCTTGATTTCCCTCGATGGCGTGTTGTACTAAAATGTAATCTTCTTGCGCTTTGGGAGATAATTTTGCAGTGTTTACTACTTCCATTTCACGTTTTTTCCAAAAAGTAAAGTAATAGAGAATATCAAATAATACAGTGCAAGCGCAAAATCAAACAGCGGAATCCATTTCCAAAGAGATTCGTGTCGTAACTTTTTTAAAATGAGCGCGTAAAGCAACCAAATAGTTAATATCCTCAAGACAAATAAGAAAAAAACAAATATTGTGCTAATTTTAAATATAATCAGCACAAAACCTCCCATGTAATGTATTAAATGACTGCCAGACAAAATCCCGAGTAAAAATTGTTCTCTCTTTTTATAAAATCTACTTACGGATAAGTGTCTTCTTTTTTGATTGTAGTATCTCTTCCATGTCCGTTCCGGCGTGGTGAATACGAATGAACCTTCTTCTATACAAATTGCCGTATTTTTCGAATCGGCTACTTTGTTTATAAAAAGGTCGTCGTCGCCCGACCGATGATGCCAGTGTTCAATAAAGCCACCCGAATTTTCAAAAAGCTGCTTTCGATACAACAAATTTCGCCCCACACCCATATAAGGCATCCCACACAGAGCAAAAGAAAAATATTGAATCGCAGTATAAACAGCTTCTAAACGAATAAAAATATTTAGCAGCCCGGCCTTTTTAATATAAGGCGAAAAACCGAGTACAATTTCTTTTCCCGGGCGAATGCTCCGGGTTATTTTCTGTAGCCACCACTCGCTTTCAGGCGTGCAGTCGGCGTCGGTTAATAAGAGCCACTCGCCTTCGGCTGCTTTTATCCCTTTTGTCAAAGCATCTTTTTTACCCGGATGCAACTTTTCAGTATTACGGATAATTTTAATGCGAAAGGTAGGGCAACTTTTTTGAAACTGTTGCAAAAAAATCCAGGAATTGTCATCTGAATTATCATCCACTACTATAATTTCAAAGGAGTGGTAGTTTTGATTGAGAATACGGCGGAGGTTTTTTTGCAGATTTTTTTCTTCATTTCGGGCACAGATTATTACCGAAACAAAAGGTCCGTTTTCTTCAGATAGCTTTGTTTCTTTTGTTTTTTTCAGAAAGGCGAGTTTTGAAAAAACAAGCCCCCAGAAGGTCAGATTTATAAAAGTAGCCGTCAGGAAAATAGCCGATAATGCTGCTGAAAAACTAATCATGTTTTGCCGTTTTCAAAAAATTGCGCAGAAAAATGAGGATCGCCTCCCGGCTTTGTGAAAGTTGTCTGAAGTTTTCTTTTGAGTTTTTGAGGCGGATTTTACTTAACAGCTTTTCCCACCATTTTTGCCATTGACAGGCAAAAATTCCGCAAAAAGGCAGCGCGGTAATTATGATAAAAACAGCCCATCGGCTATCAAAAAAGTGGAGCCCTAAAAAGAAAATTAATATGTAAAAAGCAGAAAAAATAAGCATCCCGGCAAGCAACTTTACAGTAGAATAATACCCTATATAGAACTTTAAGCGCTCAATAAGAAGTCTGATAATTTTTCCGGGGAGATAATGAAATGACCACCCAATTATAAAAATCGGCAATCCAAAAAACAGGTATAAAATTTCCAAAAAAGAAATTTTGGCGTTTTTTACCGAAGCATCGGAAATTCTCCAGCCTTTCAGCCGTACATGGTAAAAAATCACTTCTTTTTTCAATTTTTCAAACACCCCGGCGTCTTCACCTTTTATAAAATCCCAATACCCGATCAGTGCTTTTGATCTAAAGAAGTTCTCATCCGGTTTTTGGGGTTCTTCATTGTGTAAAATTTCTTCCATTTGCCGCACCAGTCTTTCTTCGGAAGTATTTTCCACCACCGTTACCAATTTCTTTTCTTCATTCTCCAAAAACTCGCTCAACAACCTCACTCCCTCAAAAGCGTCTTGTTCGTACGCTTCTCTGAATGCTGAAACAGCTATTCTTTCACCTATATATATATGTACGCTACTTCTGAATTGGCTAGGTTCGGCATAGTTAAGCCCGATAGGCAGTATGTGTAAACCGAGTTTAAAATCACACTCTTTTTCTGCCATAAGCGCTATTCGGGCAGTTCCTGTTTTGAACGGGCGGAGTTTTCGTTTCATGAAACTACTGCCCTCTGGTGCAATATATAGGCAGCCATTTTTTTTTAAATGCTCTGTGGCTCGCGCAAAATTGCCCTCGTTTTGCAGAGGAATGTTTTCTTTTACATCCTGCGGCCGTCTGACGGGAATACAATAAAAAGTATTGAAAAACCAATTGAGGAAAGGAGTTTTAAAAAGACTATAGTTTGCCAGAAAAAAAACCATTCGCTTCATGCTCGCGGCACTTAGTAGCGCATCAAACATGGTGTTCGGGTGGTTTGAAATGATAATACACGGACCTTGAATCAAACGCCCCTGTTTATTTTGGCAAGTAATTTTTTCAAAATATATGCGGAACAGGAGCTTTACCCATGCTTTTAAAAAATAGTAAATAGCGTTTGGTGCGGTACTCACTCTAATTTATCTTGAAAGACTAAAAAATATGTAAAACACAAACCTAAAAAACCGTAGCTGAAAAGCGATGCGCTTTGCTAAAATCAATTTTTGCTAAAAAGAATCCGGCAAATTGCGGGGGAGGAAGGAAATTGGAAGGGCTTTTGCATATTATAAAAGTTGAAATATTGACAAGATGCTCATCATACCCCGTTTAAAATGAAATATATTAAAACTGTAATCGCCGAAGATCACCATATTTTTATGGAAGGTTTAAAAACTATTCTCAAAATTCACGACGATTTTGAATTTGAAATAGCAGGCGAAGCACAGTCAGGCAAAGAACTTCTGCAAGTACTGCCCGTTTCCGGCGCCGAATTACTTTTCCTTGATCTAAATCTTCCCGAAGGAGACGGATTAGAAGTTTTGCCCAAAATAAGGTCTAAGTTTCCGGAGCTAAAAATCATCGCGCTGACGATGTTCGATGATCCCAAAATAGTCAAGTCATCATTTAAGGCAGGTATAGACGGATATATTTTAAAAGGGAATTCGATTGAAGAAATATTCGAAGGCGTGGATGAAGTGATGTCGGGTAATACTTTTATGGGCAAAGGAGTGGTGTTGAATGTACTGCCCGGCGAAATGAAAAATATCGGCAGGAAAAAAGAAAAATCTGCTTTCAGAGATAAATTTCTTCAGCGATACAATCTCACCACGAGGGAAATCGAAGTATTGCAATTGATTTCGCAGGCATTCAGTAATAAAGAAATAGCCCAGGCATTATTCATAAGTGACCAAACCGTAAGCGTGCATCGAAAAAACATCATGAGAAAACTGGGTGTGAGTAATACGGCGGCACTTTTGAAAGTAGCATTTGAAAATGATCTTGTTTAAAAAACACGCAAAAACATATTAATATAATTTATTTCTAAAATACCTTATTCAGGGTAGGTTTGAAGGTGGCTTTTGAAATACCTTTGCAGGGCATAAAAATGAATTGGAAGCACTGGATTTTATCCGGTGGTTCTTGTTTTTCAATATTTTTTAATAAATCCCATGAACTACAAACTCTACACTAATCTTTTTAATCCCAACTTATCGCTTGCCATAAGAGGATTAATTTTTTCATTTCGCTTAGAGGCGTAGTTCCTGAGAAGCCCGGAAACTCCGGGTACAAACTCCCATAACCGATTCGCATTTTGCCTGCAAATGGCAGGATGGTTTTTAGTTTTCAAAATTGGCTTGGACTTTGTCTTAGTCAATGTTGATTTTAGCTATTTACTTACACATTGAATGATAATTTAACAAATTATAATTCACCTTTATTAACAAATTGTAATCTTATGGAAAAAACGAATTTTACTTTCGTTCTTCCGTTGGGGTGGGTGTTTGTGTCTTTTGCTTTGCTGTTTTTTAGTAGCAAAGTATCGGCACAATGCGTTCTTGCGTGCAATGATAATGTGCAGGTTTCAGCCACACCCGATAACTTCCTCAACAACGGAGGTATCCCGGATCCATGTACGATAAATCTTAATCTGGACATGATTTTGGAGGGTACGAATACTGTATTTGGTCCTGGTTCGGGCTGTAATGCCGCATACGGACGAATTGAAGTAAGAAGAGGAAATACTTTGATTCATTCATCTGGCAATCTTACCACAGAAGATCAAACTACGTCCTTTGATGGAACGCTTTATCTTGGCCAGTCTTTGACTACCAAAGTTTTGATTTATAACCAGGCAGGTTCTGTATTGAATTCTTGCTGGGGTTCTATTACTTTGGAAGATAAAGCGCGCCCTGAAATTGATTGCAATGTTTCCGTACCGGTAAATAGTGTTAGTGGTGTATTAGGCACAGGCGACGGTAGATTTCAACGTACTGTAACTTTTACTCCCGGTACTAATCCTGCTTTATGTCAACTTTCAGCTGTTGGTACAAACACATTGTACGAAGCGATTGATTTCACTATTACTACTCCGGGTATTTATACCTTCGACATGGTAGCTACCAGCTTTGATGCTTTTGCAGCTATCTACCTGGGTGGATTTAATCCGGCTAATGCCTGCCAAAACCTTCTGGCGGCTGACGACGATGGTGGAACTTCCTTCTTAGGTCCAAAAATTACACTTCAGTTGACTTTGGTGCCAGGTAATTATACTTTGGTAACAACGACTTTTGATAATTCAGGCTCAGGAAATTATGAGTGGTTTATAGCAGGTCCTGGTGGAAATGGCGCCGGCGTAACGCCGATCATTGCAAGAACCAATGTGGTGACATTGA
>CALMIT010000684.1 GCA_937864255.1 uncultured Saprospiraceae bacterium | reverse complement strand
CACGCAAAAAAGGCTTGGGAAGTGTGGAAAACGGACTCGAAATATCAGCCGGTGATCAACATAGAAAACCACGACACAATAGGTACGCTGGCGATTGATTGCGAGGGAAGGCTGGCCGGGGCATGCACTACCAGCGGGCTTGCTTTCAAAATGCGCGGCAGGGTGGGCGATTCGCCCATTATCGGCGCGGGGCTGTACGTGGACAACGAAGTGGGCGGCGCAATAGCCACCGGACTGGGCGAGGCTGTTCAGCGCACGCTGGGTTCATTTTTGATTGTGGAACTGATGCGCAACGGCATGTCGCCGCAGCAAGCCTGCGCAGAAGCGATCAACCGGATTAAAAAAAAGCATAAAGATTTTAAGCATTTCCAAGTTGCTTTTTGTGCCGTCAACAAGTCGGGACAATACGGGGCGTTTTCCCTCCAGCCGGGTTTCAGTTTTGCGCTCTGGCAAAAAGACGAGCATCATCTTTTCGAAGCAAAATCACTTTTGTAAATCTTGCGATTCGGAGAATTCCTCCCTCACTTTGGTGGCGAGTACCAGTCGGAAAGTATCTTCCATGACGTCCTGGTGTTTTTCGGCGGGCGGCTGGGCTTTCGCAAATTTTACCAAATCGGCAGTTTGAAAAATATCGCGGGCGACAGGGAGCATTTCGCCCTCCATGTCCGTCTTTTTCAAATCGCGCAAAATTTCATCGGTCGTGGATTCCAAAGCTGGAAAGTGGTAGCGGTTTTCCAGGTATTCGCGCAGGATGAAAGTCAGCTCCGAATAATACATTTTCAACTCGCCGCGTTGCCAGTATTTGGCTGCTTTTAATGTTTCGAGTTTTTCAAGCGCAATTTCGTGAGGCGTTTTGGGCGTGATTTTCACTTCAACTTTTTTCACCTTTTTCTTTCTTCTCGAAAAATAAAACACGGCCAGCGCTATAATGAGCGTCAAACCGAATCCATAAAAATAAGGCAGGTAATCCGAAAAAAGTACGGGTTCTTCAATGATCGGTTTGATGCCTTCGAGGCGCACCGTGTCGGGGTTATTGACCGCGAGCAGCAACTCATTGCTGTAAAATGAATCCCGCAGCCCGTTTTTATCAATGACCAAAAGCGCAGGTTGAAAAAAATAATACCCCGAATCAAAAACCGTGAATGTCAAATCTTTCTGAAAAAGGCTTTCTGTCAGCGGCTGCCAGGCGGTTTCTTTCAGCCATTCCACTTTTGCGGAAGTGTCTATAAGGCTTTTTTCAAATTGAAACCCGGTCGTATCCGACGCTCCTTTCACCCGCAAATGCAACTGCACCTGATCGCCTATCAGCATAGCCGTAGAATCCAGCGAAGCCTGAACGCGAACCTGCGAAAACAGCGAACCGGCGCACAAAATAAATCCGCACAAAAAGAACCAAAGCCTGTTTTTTAAAAATCTGCCTTTCAACATTTTCAATTTTTCACTGACTTCTTTTTCTGAAAAATTTCAAAAGTGCATTGACGTAAGAATCCTGCGAATTGATAGAAATCAAATCCGCCCCGCTTTTCCTGAAAGTCGTTTTACAATATTCAAAATTGAGCGCAAAACGATCCGCATAAATCTTGCGGACGGCGGCGGAGGAAGTATCTATGTATAAAAGTTTGCCCGATTCGGCGTCGCGCGCGTGAATGAGTCCGACATCCGGCAATTCCGCTTCGCGCTGATCAAACAGATGTATGC
>CALMIT010000683.1 GCA_937864255.1 uncultured Saprospiraceae bacterium | reverse complement strand
ATTTTTCCGAAAACGGGAAATTTCTGGCGTATCAAATTTCTGAGGGCGGATCGGACTGGCGGAGCATAAAAATTAAAAATCTTGAAACCGGCGAAATTTTACCCGACGAATTGAAATGGGTAAAATTTTCGGGTATTTCCTGGGCGGGCGACGGATTTTTCTACTCGAGGTATCCCGAACCCGCCGACGGCAATCCGCTTTCCGCGAAAAATGAATTTCATCAGGTGTTTTTTCATAAACTGGGTACGGTGCAGGAAAAAGACGCGCTGATTTTTGCGGATCGGGTGCACCCGCAGAGAAATATGTACACCAAAACTACCAAAGACGAGCGATTTCTGGCGATGCAAGTTGTAGAATCCACCAGCGGCAACGCTTTGTATTTCAGGGATTTAAGTAAAAAAAATCCTGACTTCATTCCCGTCATGGAAAAGTTTGAAAGCGATTTCGTCGTCGTGGACAATGTAGGTGAAGTGCTGTTGGTGCTGACCAACTATAAAGCGCCCAACTGGCGGCTATTGCGCATCAATACTCAAAAACCCGAGGAAAATAACTGGACAGATTTGATACCGGAAAGTACGGATGTACTGGAAAGTGTGGAGTTGATAGGTAATAAAATTTTGGCAAAATACATTCACAATGTGTCGAGCCAATTAAAAGTATTTGACTTGGATGGAAAATTGAGCGGCGAAATTCCGCTATCCGGCATCGGCACCGTCCGCGCTATTCACGGCAAAAAAACCGAACCGGCGGCTTATTTTGAATTTGAGTCTTTCACCCAGCCGCTCACCGTCTATCAAATGGACGTGACAACGCTGAAAACAAAAATTTGGAAAAAGCCCTCGCTGGATTTCGACTCGGAGGCTTACGAAACGAAACAAGTGTGGTACGAAAGCAAAGACGGGACAAAAATTCCGATGTTTATTATTCATAAAAAAGGTATGACGCCAGATGGAAAAAGACCGACGCTGTTGTACGGCTACGGCGGTTTTGATATCAGCATTTTACCCGGATTTAATGTGGACCGGCTGAGCATGTTTCCCATTATTTTGGAAAATAACGGCGTATGTGCAGTCGCTAACATCCGGGGCGGCGGCGAGTTTGGCGCTGAATGGCACAAAGCCGGCACGCTGGTACAAAAGCAAAATGTATTCAATGACTTCATCGCAGCGGCAGAGTTTTTAATCAAAAATCAATACAGCTCTTCTGAAAAACTTGCCATTTATGGCAGGTCCAATGGCGGGCTTTTGGTAGGCGCCTGCATGACGCAGCGCCCGGATCTTTTCAAGGTAGCCCTGCCGGCTGTCGGCGTATTGGATATGCTGCGCTATCACCAATTTACCATCGGCTGGGCTTGGGCTACCGACTACGGCAGAAGCGACGATCCAGCCGCTTTCGATTACCTGATGGCTTATTCGCCTTTGCACAACATTAAAAAATTACAATATCCGGCAACGCTCATCACGACTGCCGACCACGACGACCGGGTGGTGCCGGCTCATTCTTTCAAGTTTGCCGCTACCTTGCAGGCTCATCAACAGGGCAGCAATCCGGCGTTGATACGCATAGAAACGAGCGCGGGACACGGAGCGGGCAAACCAACATCGAAAAAAATCGAGGAAGGCGCGGACATTTTGGCCTTCACACTCTGGAATATGCAAGAACCCGTGATTTATAAAATGACAGAATAAACGAGGTTAGAAAATAGGATTTATGCTTTTCAAAATCGGATTTCT
>CALMIT010000682.1 GCA_937864255.1 uncultured Saprospiraceae bacterium | reverse complement strand
GCTCATCTGCGTTTTTTTGTACACCACGCCCTGCCCCGCCAGCGCCGCGTCGCCGTGTATCAGTACCGGCAAAATCCGATCGTAATCGCTGTAATAAATCAGGTCGGCTTTGGCTCGTGCAAAACCTTCCAAAACCGGGTTGACTGATTCGAGGTGGGAAGGATTGGGCACCAGTTTCAGGTGCATCACCTTGCCGTTGGTAGCAGGTACCTGCGATGAAAAACCGAGGTGGTATTTTACGTCGCCATCGCCAAAACTCAAATCCGGCACCGCCGTACCTTCAAATTCATTAAAAATTTGCTGGTAAGTTTTGCCCATAATATTGGCGAGTACATTGAGGCGGCCGCGGTGCGCCATGCCTATCAGCACTTCTTCCACGCCCTGCTCGGCGCCGCGATTGATCAGCGCATCAAGCGCAGGAATGGTCGTTTCGCCGCCTTCCAAAGAGAAGCGTTTTTGACCGATGTATTTTGTGTGCAAAAACCGTTCGAACACAACAGCGCCGTTCAGTTTTTCCAAAATTCGTTTCTTTTTTTCTACCGGCAGTTCAAAATCGTCGCGTTCATGGTCGCGCTTTTCTATCCTGTCGCGCAGCCAGCGGCGTTTGACTCTGTCTTCGATGTGGTGGTATTCGAAGCCGATATTGCCGCAGTATATTTTTTCCAGATAGCGGATGATTTGCCGCAGGGTGGCGTTTTGAAAGCCGACTTCGATGCCCGATTGAAATACGGTGTCCAAATCTTTTTCGGAAAGTTCGAAATCCTGCAAATCAAGATGAGGCCGGCGGTCGCGCCGTTTACGAATAGGATTGGTCGTGGAAAGAAGGTGACCGCGGTTGCGATAGGCTTTAATAAGCGCCATCACGTTTATTTCCTTCTTAAAATTTTCAAGATTGAAAGCCCCGCCGGTTTTGGCGGCGGCGCCATTGCCGTTACCATTTGCGGCAAATTCGAATCCTTTAAAAAAAGTGCGCCAGCCTTCCTCCACCGATTCCGGGTCGCGGGCATATTTTTCATACAAAGACTCGATAAACGAGGGGTGTGCATTGAAAACAAAAGAGTAGTCGCTCATGACTGTTGGATAAAAATTACAGATTGAAAATTGCTATCTAAAAAAACCAAAAACACTGACAAACAATGCCCTGGTTTTAATTTTTTTAAAAAATACGTTTTTGAAATTCAAAATTAGGCTGACAGAATGTTCTTAAAATGTACAATGGTTTAAAAAGTTTCAGTCAAACCGGGAATGGTTTTACAAAAACTATTTGCCGATTTTAAAAAAATCTTCCCAAACTAATGCCGCCCAACAAAATCGGTCCTTCACCCACTTTTTCACCTTTGGTTTTTACATTGAATTCAAAACCGAAAGCCAGGCTCGGCTCGAAAAATAACTCACCGCCATTCAAAATAAAACGATAGCCGCCCTCCAAAGTAGGCTGCACGACGGTCACTTTGCTGTTGCCGCCGATTTCGTTCGGGCCGCCTATGCCGTCGCGCCAGTCGAGCGAGTTAAACCACACGTCGCCGCGCGCGCCGATAAACCAGGTTTTGCCATAATAATCGCTCAAATAGCGCCGATAACCCGCAGTAAAACCGAAACCCTGACCACGCTCGTCTTCATGCACGCCCGCGCTTCCGTGTCTCACCCAGTTATAGCCTACCCGCAGATGCAGACCGTGTAAGGGACTAATGTAGCGCTCGTATTTTATTCCGGGAATCAACCCGGTGGGGTAAGCCTGAAATTCAAAACCCAGTCCGTTTAGCATTTCTCCTGCCGACGCCGACTCTGATTGATAAAAATCACTTTGAGCGGGCTTGCCGGCCGCCATTGTTTCTGTTTTAAAAAATGGCATCAGGGCACTTTTTTGGCAGGCAACATTTTGCAAAAAAGCAAAAAGGCAAACGAGGCTTGAGAGAAGAATTTTGTGCATCATCGTATCGGCTTAGAGTGAAAAAGTATGCTTTAAAACCGGGCTGCAAAAGTAGCAAAATGCAGTTTGGAAAGTGTGAAAATTATGACAGCGACTTCTATTTTTCCCCAACGGCCGGATATTAATTTGTATTCCGACAACTGTCTTTAAAATAAAAGAAACGGGCTATCGCGGGCGGCGGTAATTTTTAAACCAAAATAACTACCCGCTGTTAGGTCGGCAAAATTATTTTATGAAAACCGTCCTCATCGGTGGCGGCACGGGGCTTGTCGGCGCCCGCCTCAGTCTGATGCTCGAAGAAAAAGGCTACAAAGTGCTGCATCTCAGCCGTCGCCAAAACCTTTCCGACCGTTTTCCAGCCTATGCCTGGGATCCGCTCAAAGGAACCATAGATATGGAAGCTTTGGGAAAAGCCGATGTGATTATCAATCTTGCCGGCGCGGGTATTGCAGATGCACGCTGGACAGAAAAACGAAAAC
>CALMIT010000681.1 GCA_937864255.1 uncultured Saprospiraceae bacterium | reverse complement strand
GGCCCCATCGTCAAATTAAAAGAAGAGGAAAACAGCGGAAGTACTTCTTTTATGCTGACAGCAAAACATTCTTACCTCAAAGAATCTTCCAAGGTTTTTTATGAATATGCCGACAGCGTCGGACTGCCGTACAATTTTACGGATGTGTATGGAAAACTTTCTTTCGTTTCGAACAACGGAAGTAAACTGAACCTTTTCGGCTTTAATTTTTCTGACGACGTCAATTTTAAAAATATAGCGAAATACGGCTGGAAAAACTCAGGCGGCGGCGCTAATTTTACTCTGATACCACCCAATTCAAACATCCTCGTCGGAGGCTCCGTAGCGTTTTCAGATTATTCTATCGAACTGACGGAAGGAAACGGCGACCCGCGTAACAGCGGCATTACCACGTTTAATATTCTTTTTGATTTTACTTTTTTCGGTGCTGACAGCGAAGTGAAATATGGCGTCGAATTCAACGGCTTTAATACCGATTTCAGATTTAGGAATGCCTTCGGCATCACCATCGAGCAAAAAGATTTCACTTCCGAGCTTGCCGGTTTTTTCAAGTACAAACAAAAAGTGGGCGATCTGATTCTGGAACCGGGCTTGCGCATACAATATTACGCTTCGCAATCGAATCTTTCGGTAGAGCCGCGATTCGGTTTGAAATACAACATCACCGACTACTTGCGCTTCAAAGCGGCGGGCGGTTTGTACTCCCAAAACCTTATCAGCTCTGTCAATGAGCGCGACATCGTCAATCTTTTTGTCGGATTTCTTGCCGGGCCGGAGCAGACATTTTTCAAACCAAACGATACAGACCCGGTAGATCACCGCCTGCAAAAAGCATGGCACGCCGTTGCCGGTTTTGAAATAGACCTCGGAAAAGATGTGGAGTTGAATGTCGAACCCTATTACAAAAATTTCACCCAGTTGATCGGTTTGAACAGAAATAAGATTCGCGCAAGTCAGCCTGACTTCGAGACTGAAACGGGAGAAGCTTACGGGATTGATTTTTCGGTTCGTTACCAGTTAAAAAACACATATTTGTGGGGAACATACTCGTATGCCTACGTCAACCGCGACGATGGTGAACAGCTATATCCGACCGTCTTTGACCGCCGCCACAACGTGAATTTCCTTGTGTCGCAAAGTTTTGGTAAAAAGAAAGAATGGGAAGCCAGTCTGCGCTGGAATTACGGATCGGGATTCCCGTTCACGCTCACGCAAGGTTTTTACACCCTGTTCAATTTCCAGGATGGAATTTCCACCGATGTTTTGCAGGGCAATCCTGATCTGGGTATCATTTATGACGATAAAAGAAATAACGGACGACTACCCGACTACCACCGGATGGATATTTCTTTGAAAAGAACTTTTACTTTTTCAAAATACACTCAACTGGAAGCCGTGGCCAGCGTGACGAACATTTACGACCGGGAAAATATTTTTTACTTTGACCGGGTGCGTTACAACCGCGTAAATCAGTTGCCCATTTTACCGAGTATCGGTCTCAATTTCAACTTTTAAATAGTTGAACGTCAAAGTATTGCAATCGCCCGATATTTGGCAGGTTCATTACTTTTAACTAATTTTGGAAAGTCTTTTCAAACGGACTTTTTTTAAAATCCGTTTTTCTAAAAAAGCCTTTCCAAAAATGAACCAGTTTAAAATCATCATTGCGGGGCTTTTTAT
>CALMIT010000680.1 GCA_937864255.1 uncultured Saprospiraceae bacterium | reverse complement strand
TGATTTTAAAAAATTCGATTTTTTTTGCGGCAAGTGCTTCTTCGTCCAATAACAAATTGTCCATACTGCCGCTCTTGCCCAAAGTATAAACATGCGGATGCTCGCAAAAAAGCAGGTAATGTTTTTGAGAAAGGGCAGGCAAACCGGAACTTGCGCGCCGGCGATTATCCATTTTCAAATCCACCAGTTCTTTCAGCAAATTTTGCTGCAAATCCCAGGCAAGCCGGTAAGAAATGGTCTGCAAATCCCTGAAAATTACTTTCTGCATGATTTTTGATCAACAAGCGTTTGAATCATAAGTTAAAAAACCTGTACTTTTAGTCTGCTTTTCCTGTTCCGAATTGTCACTTGTTTCTTTTCACCTGCAAATTATAATCCGTATGGCACTTCGATACTTTTTACCCGTCTCTTTTCTTTTTTTGCAAATGTATGCTTTTGGGCAAACTGCACCAGACTTTACCGTGACCGACGCGCACGGGCAAGTACACAAACTTTATGAAGATTATCTGAATCAGGGAAAGACCGTAGTTTTAAAATTGTTTTTTACCACCTGCCCGCCCTGCAACGCTATCGCGCCTTATTTTCAGGAGCTTTATGAAGAATGGGGCGAAGGACAGGAAGATGTGCAATTCATCGAATTAAGTACGCTCAGCACGGATACCGATCAAAAAGTGCGGGATTATGAGGCTTCTCACGACCTGACCATACCGGGAGTGAGTCCGGGGGGCGGCAGCCTTACGGCAAATCTGCCTTATCGCAACGGCACTTTCGGCCCATATTTCGGCACCCCGACTTTCGTCGTAATAGCTCCGGGCGGCCAAGTAAATTATAATGTACGGGGCAACGGCAACGACGGCACCATCCAGGCAATTGATCAAGCCATCGCAGCCACCGGCGCAGTAAAACCCGGACAAGTCCTCGCAAAAACAATCGCAGGGAAAGTGACGACCTACAAAAACCGCCCCATCCCCGGCGTGCGCGTTTCGATCGAAGGGCAACCGGATGCTTTTGCCGTCACCGATACTGCCGGCAATTTTTCTTTTAATACTACGCTGACGAAAGGATTCAATTACAGACTGATAGCTGAAAAGGACGGCGATTTTAATACCGGCGTGACCACTTTTGATTTGATTTTTATTCGAAAACACATTTTGCGGGTAGATACTTTTGATATCCCTCACAAAAAATATATAGCCGACGCCAGCGCCGATGGCAGGATTACCACATTTGACGTCGTGCTGCTAAGCAAGCTGGTTTTGTATGTGGAAAGATCGCTTTCGAACTACGCCTCTCCCTGGATTTTTATGCGCCAGGATTTGCAGGCAGACCCCGCGCTAAATTTCGGAGTGCCTTTTACCAGCGAAAGCAATCTCAGCGACATGCGCATGATCGGCGGTAAAATCGGCGACGTCAACGACACGGTCAACCTGCACTGACGCCCGCCTGTTTTGTCAAAATTTGGTAAAGAAATTCTTCATAAAGAAAAAATCAAAACGACCGGCAGCGCTGTAAAACGGTGTGTTTTCTGCCGGTTTCGCGCTCATTGCCGGTTTTCTTTTCTGCCTAAAAATTTGCCGGGCTTTTCCTTTGCGTTTCAAAAAATGAATGGAATGCTACCTTTGCCGCAAAATTTGACCGAGCATGACAAAGTATTCCTTTATTTTTTTGGCTATTATTTCTCTCTCCTTTTTCAATTGCAAAGCAACCGGAATGGCGGGCAACCAGCCTCCCGGCGACTCGCTGAAATTTGACCAGGAAAAACATTTTAAAAATATCCGCCAGATCACTTTCGGCGGCAACAATGCTGAAGCCTATTTTAGTTTTGACAATAAAAAAATCGTTTTTCAGTCCGACTATCAGGGCTGGGGCGTGAGCTGTGATCAAATTTTCATAGCCGACCTCAAAAAAGCCGACCTGAAAGCAAAAGCGCCCAAAATGCTGAGTACCTCACAGGGCAGAACTACCTGTTCGTATTTTATGCCGGGTAACAAAAGTATCGTGTACGCCTCGACGCACCTCGATCACGCGGAATGCCCGCACGTGCCGCCGCGCGGCGAAAAATACGTGTGGCCGATTTATGAGAGCTACGACATTTTTACGGCAGATCTGGACGGAAGAATCCTCAAACGCCTCACCGACAATCCAGGCTACGACGCTGAGGCCACCGTATCGCCGAAAGGCGACAAAATCGTGTTCACTTCAACCCGTTCCGGCGATTTGGAATTGTGGACGATGAACATTGACGGCAGCAATCCGCGTCAGGTGACCAACCAACTTGGCTACGACGGCGGCGCTTTTTTCTCGCCTGACGGCACAAAACTGGTTTTCCGAGCATCGCGCCCGAAAACCCAAGAAGAAATCCAGGAATATAAAGACCTGCTCGCAAAAGGACTGGTGCAACCGACCAATATGGAAATTTATGTGTGTAATGTGGACGGCAGCGATCTGCGGCAAATCACAAATCTGGGCAAAGCCAACTGGGCGCCTTTTTTCCACCCTTCGGGCAAAAAAATCATTTTCAGTTCGAATCATCATTCGAAACGTGGCTATAATTTCAATCTGTTTATGGTGGATTTGGATGGAAAAAATCTGGAGCAAATTTCGCACGACACCGTTTTTGACGCTTTTCCGATGTTTTCGCCCGACGGGAAAAAAATCATTTTCAGTTCAAACCGAAACAACGGCGGTACGCGCGACACGAATATTTTTCTTGCCGACTGGGTAGATTGACACGAGGTTTTTAAAGCGAGATTATTCTCAAATATTTTTGAAAAACGCCCGTGCGGTCGCTTACTTTCAAAAAGTAAATACCCGTTTCGAGTTGAGCGGTATTTATTTTTTGTTTGGACGAATTCAACCTGCCTTCCAGGCGCATATTGCCCCATATATCGTAAAAAGTATAGTTGAGATTTTCGAATGACGGCAGCTTGCCGTCCAATTCAATAATCAAAAAACCGGCCGACGGATTTGGATAAACTTTCAAGGTTTCCATGCCGGTACGCGGGCTGCGGGTTTTTGGCAATCGCCATTGGGCAAAAAGCGATTGCAGCGAATCTGCCGGCCCCACGCCGCGCCGCCTTTCCATGGCATTTAGTTGCAAATAAGGACCATTCAGGTTGTCATCCGGTTTGAAAACCCGCAAAAAAGCTGAGGTCGAAGAAGTGCCGGCGCTCAGACAACGCGCGTCCGCCCCCGGAACATTCGCGCCCTGCATAGCCGCCATTAATTTTTCAGCCAGCGAGCCTTGCGTTCTCAAAAACCGCGCCTCCATGGAATCCAAAATCTGCGGGCCGAGAAGAATATTTCCCTGTATCGAATAATTGGGCCCTGTGCGATGACCTTTCCAATTGTCAGCCTGATTGCCCGTAAATGCAGCAGAGCGCCCTTTGCCGTCCGGCCCAAAATCTACTACACCATACTGGCGAAATTCGGGATTGAAATTTGCGGAGGAACAGGCGTCGTTGGCGCGCAACCAATCTATGATTTGCTGCGGCGAATCGCCCATGCGCATGCGACGCAGCGCATTGTCCAGATTGATGTGCGGATTGATACAAATATATGCCTGACCATTTACGCCGCCCTTTCCGGGAATGATGCCGCTGATCAAAATAACGCCGCCGAAGGACGCGGCGCCGGGTATGCAGGAAGCGCCGGCCGCGCCAACTTCTTTGGTGTCTTCATCCACAGCTACGATGGAAAAAGTATCCTGGGCGCATATTTTCACTGACAGCAAAAGCAAAAGAAAGTGGAAAATACACTTAAAAGGCAGTCGAAATTTTATCATGGCGACATCATTTTTAAACTAAAATCTTTTGATATTCTACAATATTACACATAATCGGCATTTACAAATAATCCGCTTTTTAAATTTCTGTTGAATTTCTATTTTTACCCGCCCATCGAGTGTTTGGCTCCTCTACCCTCATTTTCAAATATTTTTTCATGAATCGTTTTTATTTTACAACTGCGTTGCGGAGCTTTTTTGCCGTATCATCTACCTGCTTTTTAATTGTAACAAACGTATTTTCAACAGATTACATCATCGGGCGCGATTTATCGAGCCAGATGTGCGCAGGCACTTTATACGACTCGGGAGGACCTGACGCGAATTACGGGCGCAACGAAAATTTCAGTTTCACGATCTGCCCCGACGTGCCTCACCAATGTATCGAACTGGTTTTGGAATCATACGCCATTGAGCCACAATCAGATCATTTACGAATTTTTGCGGGCAGCGGGCCGGCTGCTTTCCAGGCGGCAGATTTTTTTGGAGTGGGCAACAACAAGATTTTACAATTGCCCGCCGGCTGTGTTACCATCCGGTTTTCATCTGATGAATCCATTCAATCCAACGGTTTTAAAATAAGCTGGCAATGTTCAAATCAGTCATGCTCCATGCCTTCCGTCGCGACTTGTGACGCGCCGGCGATCATTGCCAGTCTGCCATTTTCGAGGGACGGATTTTCCACCTGCACCTCCGGCAATCCGGTCAACAACAATCCGTGTTCTACCAATTTTTTAAGTGGAAATGATTACTTATTTGCCTACGATTCACCCGGCGATGAATGCCTCCAATTGGTTTTGGAGGGTGCGGAAATCGGGACAGGACTTGGCGTGTACGATGCCTGCCCGGACGATGCACTCAATTGCCTAGGTATGACGATGGCTACTTTTTTCAACCCGAATGCTATTATTCCTCATGTTTTTTTGAATGAGCCGGGGCGATATTTTTTTGCTGTCGGCAATGCGGGCGGCTGTACCGATTTTAAACTTTCCGTAGAAAGATTGAGCGATTGCCCGATTATTTTGCCTTCCGCAGCGCTTTGCGAAAACGCCCTTCCGATAACCGGCTGCGACATTAATGTGCCGGCGGTCATCACCGTTGCG
>CALMIT010000679.1 GCA_937864255.1 uncultured Saprospiraceae bacterium | reverse complement strand
TTTTTTCTTTCGACGACATCATCGTTTACATCTCGCAGTTTTTTAAACTGCACATCGGCGACTACATTTACACCGGCACGCAGGCCGGCGTGGGTCCCGTAAAAATCGGCGACAATCTGAAAGGATTTTTAAAAACAAAATCGGGCGAACATCAAATGTTTGAGTGCCAGATAAAATAATCAACCGCCGCTCACGGGCGGGATGATGACCACTTCGTCATTTTCATTCAGTACAAAATCATCGTCTTGATAGTTTTCATTTACGGCAAGTTTAAAGGATTTTAATGCCGCAAAATCCGGGTAGATATTTTCAAGCCGGTTTTTCAATTCACCGAGACGAATATTTCTGGTTATTTCCAGTTCGAAAGTATTTTTCCCGACGATGTCTTTGGCGATTCCGAAGGTGATGATTTTGACTTTCATTTTATTTTTCAAATCAAGTTTTTAAAAAAAATTCTCACGGCGATAAAAATGACCAAAGCCGCTGTCATCTTGCGCACCACATCCTGCCTGAATTGATCCGCCGCCAGGCGCGAGCCTATTTGTCCGCCCAGAAAAACGCTGACCATCAGACCAATCGAAAATTTCCAATTCCATTGAAAATCAGGCTGTTGCCACTGCCCTACCAGTCCGGCCACCGAATTGACCAGGATAAAAAAACTGGCTGTGGCTGCGATGACTTTTGCCGTGGACCAGTGCATCAGGTGCAGCAAAGGCGCTAAAAAAATGCCGCCGCCGATACCAACCATGCCCGACAAAAAACCAATGCCGCCGCCGATGGCGGCATTCACCTGCGGCTTACTTTTTTTCACTTCCGATTCGCCCAAACTGCCCAGGGATTTTTGAAAAAACATGAGCAAGCCGGCTATAAAAAGCGACACCGCCAAAATCAAAAAAAACGTTTGCTCTTTTATCGGCAGCCTGCCGCCGAGGTAAGCCATCGGTACGCTCACGGCCACGATCGGCAGCACTTTTTTCCAGTCAAGCAGTCCTTTTTTGTAAAAAATATACGTGCCGCCGCTTACCACCACGATATTGCAAAGCAGCGCCGTGACGCGCATCAGTTTGAATTCCACGCCGTAAAGAGCGAGTATAGCGAGGTAACTCGACCCGCCGCCAAAGCCCACCGAGGCGTACAAGAGCGCGATACCAAAAAACAATAAATAGAGTTCGTAATCGTGCATGGCGGCGAAAATACGATTTTTGAAACGGCGCTTAATTTCGCGATGAAAATTATCTTTGCCGCAGTAATCATCTTTTTAAAAAACAAAAACATGATCCGCAGTTTGTTAAAATTGGCCGCTTTGTTGGTCGTCGGAATTTTGATTTATAACTATTTCCTCGGTTCGCCGGATGAAAAGGCGAATGCGAAAAATATTTTCGGCAAAGTGAAAGACGTGGGCGTAGAAGTGGGTAAACTTTTAAAAACCGAAAAAGAGAAATTTGATGAAGGCAAGTACGATCAGGCGCTTGACAAGATTGACGACATTTTTAAAGACTTGAAAACGAAGGCCAAAGATATAGATGAAAAGTATATTCCTAAAATAGAAGAATTGGAAAAACAACGCGAAGACCTAGGAAAAAGACTTCGCGACACGCAAAAAGAAAGCGAAAATGACGCGACAAAAAACAAAGAAATGGAAAAACTGAAAACCGACCTCAATGACCTCCTGGAGCAAACCAAAAACCTGATGGAAGACATGAATCTGAAAGATAAGTGACCCTTTCAACCAACCTGTATTGCCATGTTGATAAAAAACCTGACTGATACGCCGGCTTTCGAAGCGGGTGATTTGACTCGGATACAAGAAATCCTTCATCCCAAAAATGACGGCTTGGATTTGCCATTTAGTTTGGCCGTAGCCAGTCTCGAACCCGGCGCCAAATCTGTCCTGCACATGCTCAAGTCCAGTCTTGAAATTTATTTCATCCTGGAAGGCGAAGGAAAAGTGTTTTTGAATACAGAAAGCCAAAATGTTAAAAAAGGAGATTTGGTTTATATCGCGGCGGGCATCAAGCAGCACATTGAAAATACGGGGCGTTCGGTTTTAACATTTTTGTGCATCGTCGCGCCTCCCTGGCACGGGGCAGACGAGTACATATTTTGAAATGAATGTCCTGAAACAGTTTTGAATTTTTTTTAACAGATTTTTATGAAATCAGATAATTTTGCCGACTGCTTTTGAGTTTAGTGTGCCAGAGTTTCGGAAGTCAAAAATCAAAACGAAAAATCAACAAAAATTACTTCCCCAACTCCCTGATAAAAACATAATCACGGAACTCAAAAATTCTCTCTTTTTATGAGAATACTTCAACTTTGCAAAAAATTTCCCTTTCCGCTCAAGGACGGCGAATCCATAGCAGTGACGCATTTGAGTCGCGCGCTCAACGAACTTGGCTGCGAAGTGACTTTGCTGAGCATGAACACCAGCAAACATTATTGTGAAGTAAGCAACCTGCCAGCGGATTTCAACCATTACAAAGAAATTCACCACGTTCCGATTGACAATAAAGTCCATCTTTGGGGGGCTTTTTTAAATATTTTTTCAGAAGAATCATACCACATTACCCGCTTTTTATCTTCTGCCTTCGAGAAAAAACTGATTCAAATACTGAGTACCCAAAAATTTGACGTGATCCAATTGGAAACGCCGATTTTGAGTCCGTACATTCCCGTCATCAGGCAACACAGCAACGCGCTCATCGCCATGCGCAGCCACAATGTGGAGCATGAAATTTGGGAAAGAATGGCGGAGAATTTTTCATTTACCGCTATAAAATGGTACCTGAAAAACGCCGCCCGGAAATTGAAAAAATTTGAACTAAAACACCTGAACAATTATGACCTCGTGCTGGCTATTACCCAGCGTGATTTGCATATTTTAAAACAAATGGGGCTTTCCAAGCCGAGCACAGTCATACCAATCGGGCTTGACGTGCGCGACTACCCCGAAGATTTTAGCAGTTTTAAAAACGAGCCTTCGCTCTCTTTCATCGGCTCGCTGGATTGGATGCCGAATCAGGAAGGTTTGAGGTGGTTTTTGGAAAATGTGTGGGATGATTTGAAAAAGAAATATCCCAAACTCACCCTGCATGTGGCCGGCCGGAACACGCCGGAATGGGTGGAAAAAGTCAAAAAAGAAGGCGTCATCATACACGGCGAGGTGGACGACGCCGTCCGCTTCATTCAGGCGCACAGCATCATGGTAGTGCCGCTCTTCAGCGGAAGCGGTATGCGGGTCAAAATACTGGAAGGAATGGCGCTCGGGAAAGTAGTGATCTCAACAAATCTCGGGCTGGAAGGCATTGACGCCACCGATAATCACGAGGTGCTTATCGCAAATAATGCGGACGCTTTCATCCACAAAATTTCTTTGTGCCTCGAAAATAAAACCAGAATGCTCCAAATCGGCCAAAATGCCGCCGAGTTTGTAACAGAAAATTACGATAACCTCGCAATTGCCCGAAAATTGATTTTGGAATATAAAAACCGGTTTGTAGGTCAGGGCAGTCTCGCAAAAGTCCTGAAAGAATCCTGAGCTTACTTCATCTTTTTTTCAGGATTGTTGTTTCTTTGAAATTCAAAAAAGCGGGGCGATTTTGTGTTTTTAAGTCAGCCCTGTTTTGTTGGTTTTCAATTTTTATAAAAACCCATCCATGTTTCAAACTTTGGAAATGCCCGTTGCTGCAAAAAACGACCCGCAAGATTTTTCCCTCGATAGTATTGAATCCGCTATAAGCGCCATAAAAGCGGGAAAAGTCGTCATCGTGGTGGACGACGAAGACCGCGAAAACGAAGGCGATTTTATCTGCGCCGCAGCCTGCGTCACGCCGGAAATTATCAATTTCATGGCGACTCACGGGCGCGGGCTTATTTGCACGCCGATTGATGAAAAAAGAGCCGAAGAACTGGATTTGAAAATGATGGTGCCGGAAAATACGGCTTTACACGAGACCGCTTTTACCGTCTCTGTTGACTTGATTGGTCACGGCTGCACCACCGGTATTTCTGCTTACGACCGCGCTACCACTATAAAAGCCTTACTCGATCCGGCCATGAAGCCCGGCGATTTTGCACGTCCCGGACATATTTTTCCCTTACGGGCAAAAACGGGCGGCGTCCTTCGACGCACCGGCCACACAGAAGCAGCAATAGATTTGGCACGCATGGCGGGCTATTATCCGGCGGGAGTTTTGGTAGAAATTCTGAACGAAGACGGCAGCATGGCGCGGTTACCTCAACTGATGGATATAGCCCAAAAATTTGACCTGCGTATTATTTCCATCAAAGACCTGGTAGCTTACAGAATGCAGACGGAGCGCCTGGTCAGACGCGAAGCCGCCGCCAGAATAACTACAAAATATGGCGAGATGGAAGCCATCGCCTACACCCAGCTCACGACCGGCGACACGCACCTGGTTTTAAAAAAAGGCTCCTGGCTGCCCGAAGAGGCTGTTTTGGTAAAAACCTATTCGAGCGGCGAAGCGGGAGATATACTCGGCATGATCTTGCACGATTATGGTCAACAAATGGATCAGGCGCTGCAAATGATCGCAGATGAAGGAAAGGGCGTGTTACTCTGTATGCGTCACAGCGAAAAAAATCAAAACCTTGTAACTGCCATAAACACTTATAAAGCGGCCCTCGAAAATGGTGAATTGCCTGCCCAACGCAACGATATGGAACAAAGAGACTACGGCGTCGGAGCGCAGATTTTGAGAGACTTGGGCATTTCGAAAATCAGGCTGCTGACCAATCATCCGCGCCGGCGCGTGGGGCTGATAGGTTACGGGCTGGAAATTGTAGAAAATGTAGATTTTTAAATCCGCTCACGCTTCCAGGAGAGACAGATTTTCCAAAACTTTTTCAATTAAAATATTGACGGATTGCTGCGGGTCGCGGCTGAATTTTCCATTCGGGCGATTGGCCAAAATCACATTGAAAGACAAAGCGCGATGCCCCAATATTCTGGACAGCCCGTAGATGCCTGATGTTTCCATTTCAAAATTTGTAATCCGGTGATTTTCAAACCGGAAAGCCGCTAAAGATTCCAGCAGATCCGGCATCACTGCTTTGGCGCGCAATTGCCGCCCCTGCGGCGCATAAAAGCCGGCGCAGGTAGCCGTTATTCCACGTACAAATTCTCCGGAGAGATATTTTAAAAAAGACTTTTCGGCTTCAAAAAAGTATGGCTTGCCCGGAAAAGAAAGTCCCGAAGAGCGGTTGAATGCCGCCAATAATTCTTTTTCAAAATCATTATTTTCATAATTGTAAAAATGCAAAAGACTGTCAAGTCCTATCGCGCCCTCGGACACAACCAGCGAGTTGACCGGAATATCTCCCTGCAAACTTCCCGACGTTCCTACCCGCATAAAATTCAGTTGGGTATGTTCCGGCAACACCTTCCGCGCTTTCAAGTCAATATTTACCAGGCTATCCAGTTCATTGAGTACGATGTCAATATTGTCCGTACCGATGCCGGTAGAAACGACGCTAATCCGCTGCCCGCCAAACCAACCCGTGTGCGTCAGAAATTCGCGGTGCTGCACTTTGTGTTCTATTTTTTCAAAATAGCCGGATATCATTTTCACCCTGCCGGGGTCGCCCACCAGTAAAATATTCGTCGCAATTTGTTCAGGATGAAGTTGAAGATGATACACACTTCCATCTGAGTTCAGCACCAGTTCGGAATCTGCAATGCGCATATTTTTTTAAGTTTGCCGGCAATTTAAGCATTCCTTATTATGAAAAAAATCTATCACCTCGCCACTTGCGACACCTGTAAGGAAATTCTAAAAAACCTGAATGACGGCGCGGGTTGCGTTTTGCAGGACATCAAAACCGAAAACATAAGCCCGGAACAACTGGACTGGCTTAAAGAAAAAGCGGGCAGTTACGAAGCGCTTTTTAGCAAAAGAGCTTTGAAATATCGTGAGTGGGGATTGAATAAAAAACAACTCAGCGAAGAAGAAATGCGGGATTTGATTTTGAAAGAATACACTTTTTTAAAAAGACCCGTCATTATTGCGTGCGAAGAAATCTTCGTGGGCAACGCGCCCAAAACCATCGAAGCAGCCAAAAATACTTTGTTTCCGAAGTAGTTTTTAATTGCAAAGCAGATAAATCGGCTCCAAAATCAGCTTGTTGCTTTCATTGCCCGCGCGGTCTTTGATATACACCTCAAAAAGCAAAGTATCTACCGGATAAACGGTGGAAGGACTACAGGGCGGCTGCTCAATCGCGGGCGGAAAAATGCAGCAGGTTTGTAAAATTTTAAAAGTAATTTCACCCGAAATACCATTATTTGCGCCCTGTTCGGGCACGTACGGGAGCTTGGTTGCCGAATTATTGATCGTATTATCCCGCAGGTCTTTGATAATAAGCGTGACTTCGTCGTCCTGGTTGCCAATATCGCCATCGCCGTCGGTGAAATTGAGCGTGGCCAAAACAAAATCCTGGTCGCTAAAACCCTGCGGCATCGTATTATTTGAAAATCTTTCAAAAGAAATTACCGGTTCGATCGGGTAATCGGGCGGCTTGACGCAACCTGGGAGGTAAACCAAGCCTGCAAAAAGTAAAAGGAAGTACGCTAATTTCATATAAAGTATTTTTCGGTTTGAAAACGCCGTTTTTGATTCGAAATTTTCCGGTTCGCAAATTATGAACCGTTCAAAACCGGACAGTGTTTTCAAATTTCAAATTTTGCTCACAAATTAATCAATCTTTTTTTAGGCGCATGGATTACCGGGAGCAAAGAGCGGCGCTGCAAAGAAAAATTCAAAAAGTTTCGAAAGAAGATTTTGACAGTCTGGCTTTGGAAGTTTTTCGTTTTCAATCATTTTTCAATCCCGTTTACGGCAGATTTCTTGAGCTTTTGCGCATTCTCCCCGAATCCGTGCAAACTGTCAGGCAAATTCCTTTCCTCCCGGTCAGCGTTTTTAAACAGCACCTTGTACAAACCGGCGTTTGGGAGCCGGCAGTCATTTTTACCAGCAGCACAAGCGGCGGCGGGCTGCCCGGCCGTCATGCAACGGCTTATCCCGATGATTATCTTTTTAACACAAGGCGTTGTTTTTCAACATTTTACGAAAGTCCTCAACACTGGACTTTTTTGGCGCTTTTGCCTTCTTATCTTGAACGCGAAGGTTCTTCGCTCATCGCCATGGCCCAGCATTTTATCAAGATTTCGAATAAAAAGGAAAGCGGCTTTTTTTTAAACAACATGACCGAGCTTGCCGCGATTTTAAAAAAACTTGAAAAGGATTCGCGTCCCACCATTTTGTTGGGCGTCAGTTTTGCACTGCTCGACTTTGCCGAGGCATTTCCAATGATTTTAAAAAACACCATTATCATGGAAACGGGCGGCATGAAAGGCCGGCGCGCAGAAATGACCCGTCCGGAACTGCATCAAATTTTGAAAAAAGCTTTCAAACAGAAAAAAATACATTCGGAATACGGCATGACGGAGTTGTTTTCGCAGGCATACTCTCAGGGCGATGGTATTTTCAACTGTCCGCCTACGCTTAAAATTTTTACCCGCGAAGTGGCTGATCCTTTAATTCTGCGCCCTTCGGGCAAATCAGGCGCGGTGAACATCATAGACTTAGCCAATCTGGATACCTGCGCTTTTATTGCTGCAGACGATTTGGGTAAGGTGTATGAAAACGGAAGTTTTGAAATTATCGGCCGCGCGGATAATAGTGAAATGCGCGGCTGTAATCTGATGGTGGAATAAAAAATTGAATAGAGAGGAGTGGGTCGAAATCAAACACCACTCCTCTCTATTTTAATTATTCAAAAGTAATAATTCCAAATTGCCTGTCTTCTGCACCAAAACCAAAAAAGACAGGTTTTTCAGCTGTAAAGAACAATTTGTTCTCACCGATTTTTGTAAACTTATCAGGAACCAAAAGCATCTTGGAGTCTGATTTATCAAATAATGCTTTGCGTGTAAGTTTACCATTTTTATCAAGGAATGTCATCGTAGCAATACATTCTTTTAGGGAGCTAATCTCTTTCGCAGCCGCAGAAAGCGGTTTGCCCAGATTATCTTCATCGTCATTATAAAAGAAATACACTCCACGATTTTTGATATTGACACTGTAATTGGATACAAATTTTTTGATCCCCGATATAACTTGTCTCTTTGGAATTACTTTGACATCAATAATATTTCCGTCCGGCGATATAGTCATCAATATAATGTCATAACTATGATAAACGATGGTCGTAGTTCTTCCTGTAGTTACGGTAGTTTTAAAATTTTCTTCAGCTGTTAAAAGAAATGAGCCGTCATCCAAAGGAATCTGGTTCTCAAACGTAAAATATTTATCCAGTCCTTTTTCTCCCGACTTACTGTTTTCTTTATTTTTTTTACCCAGGCTTTCTACTTGTTGGGGCGTAAACTGAGCAAGATTGGATTTAATAACCTGACCATTTTTATCTAATTTGATAAAATAGATTCCATCGGTATTACCCTTATTTTCATTGGAAAACATACCTATGCAAGATATTTCACCAGATTCATTTATGCTTAGAGAAGCCCCCTTATGAAATTTCCCGCCTAAATTCATTCTAAATTCTTTCGGCGTTGATTCTCCTTCGCTAACGCGATAAACTTTTATACTGTAGTTTGCAACTCTCCCTTTATCATTTTCGGATTTTTTAGTCTCTTTATTATTCAAAGATTCATATTCTTTGGCAAGGAAATAAAATGCTCCGTCGTCGCCTACCAAATCAGAGAGTATATCTATTTGAGACCCTGCCAGATTAGTTGATACTTTTTTTGTCCATAAGCCTTTTAAATCATTATCAAACATTTTTAAATAGTACTCAAAAGTTGATTTTTTACGATCTGAATCCTGTTGTAATAGCACGCAAAATTTAGAACTGTCTCTTGAAAATAATACTTCAACTTTGGGTATGCCGTCTTTTTTAGTCTGGTTGAGGGTTACTAGTTTTTGTTTCTCGCCTAATTCTCCTTCTTTATTTATTGGTACTAAGTAAAAATCCGATACATCTTTTTGGCTCTCATCTTCCATGATCGCGATTATGCTATTTTTTACTTTATAGAAGCCTCGCGATTTGATTTTCTTTTTATCTGCGTAATATTCCTTTGACCACACCTCCTTTAATTGATTATCATATTTTTTCAAAATTGGAACAATTGGTGGATTAGGAATAATAATTGGCGAATAAGCAAGAAGCCCCTTTTGCTCTTCATAGAATAATACATAATGCCCTGTCTGATCTGACATAATATGATAGGCTAAACGAGTATTACCTTGAGTGCGAAATACTGGTCCTAACTCAACTTTAGCCTTCTGGGCTATGCCTGAACTAGAAAAAAATAAAACAAAAAGAAAGACAGTGAATAATAGCTTTTGCATAAGTTCTAAGTTTTTAATGGTTATTATAATCTATCTTAGCATATAATTTGCTCATAGAAATTTTGAGCCTTATTCTTTAACTAAAATTCAAAGAGATGAGAATAAAAATTACCCTTTTCTTTCTGAGCCTTGTCCCTGTGATTTATGCGCAAGATACGCCAAAAAAAGATGTAGAAGTCATAACTTTTGGAAACAACAATCCTACCGCTAACGAGGAATACAAAAGCATAATTCTAAAAGTAAGTCCTACTGCTTTTATCTTTGGAAACTTCCCGATGGAAATTGAAAAAGAGCTAAACGATTTTCTTAGTGTCCAGGCCGGCGTTGGTCTGACCTTTAAATCACTTAGTAATTTCATTGAAGGATTAAATGGTGAATTTGATGAAGCCGACTATTGCAACAGCACACGATGGGCTGATGATTACTGCGACAATCCCTATGATTTTACGATCAGAGAAGGTAAACTCGGCTTTACTTCTTCTATTTCGGCCAGATTGTATTGGGATGAAGACGGATTTGAAGGTTGGTATATAAGCCCTTTGCTCAGGTATTCTACGAAAAAGTATTCAGTGCAAAAAATTGATGAAACTCAATCAGGTGAAATACGACTCGAAAATGAATTTGACAAGGAAACAATAAAAAATATTGACCTCGTGGTACAAAGCGGATTACAACGAATCGGGTCTGTGCTCACCTGGGAATTTTTTACAGGAGTGGGTGTCAGAATCAGAAATGCATCTATACAAGATTTAGGTTGGGACGAAAATTTTGTTATCCGTAATGGAATCAGCACCTTTAAAAGTGAGTTTCTAAGAATAGAATTTGGATTCAGAGTTGGATTCAGGGCTTAGTAAAATAAAAGCCCGCAATCACGTGATTGCGGGCTTTTATTTTACTACCTACCTAGTTTCATTGATCTTCATCCGCATCTCCTTCTTCATCATCTTCAAACTCATCCATGTCGAGATCGTCGTCGTCAAAATCTTCATCATCGTCTTCAAAGTCATCGTCCCAATCCTCGTCATCATCATCGTCAAAATCTTCGTCATACCCCTCATCATCGTCGTCATCGTCACTGCCCGTCAAGCGATCTTTCAGACGGTCTGCTTTTTCTTCGAGGGTGTCAAGCCATTGTTCTCCCTTTTTGAGCGCCGGGCCGAAAGTCTCACTTTCTTTCAGTTGATCAAATTTGTCCTCGGCAGCGTCTTCGATACGATCCACGGCTCTCTCAATGCCGTCCGCAAGATTGTCGGCAGCATCTTTAATGGTGTCAATAAAATTTTTCTTATCCATTGCAGTAAAGTTTTTAGGTTGAGGATACTTTTAATTCTATTGCTTGAAAAATTATTTCCAGTTTAAAAACCGGCAACAATGTACTTCACTTTTAAAATATTTTAAAAATATTTTTTGTGCGAAAATAGGATTTTCACAACAGGTGTGTCTGTATGGACAAAATCGGAATATTCGTGTGATAAGACATGGATTTTACTTTGCTGTAGTGAAGTAATTCTTCAAAAAAACCACGCTTGCGCGTCAGCATGGCGAGCATATCTATGCGCTCTTTTTCAACAAATTCGGACAAGGCTTTCATCAAATCCGTGTCGTCCAAATTGATAAACTGGAGATTTTTCACCCCTGCAAATTCCTGCCTGAGCGCGTCCATTTTATGTGTCAAATTTTCGGTATGAGAAGTATCCACGTGTACACAATAAACCCTCGCGTCAAAAGCCGTCGCCCAGTCAACCAACTTCAGCAGCGCTATTTTTTCAGACTCCTCAAAATTAGTGGTGATGGCAATTTTGTCAATCCGCCCGTCAAAATGAGCGTCTGTCGGAATAGCAAGCACTGGACACGGCGCATTTTCAAGCACCTCGCCGGCTACGCTGCCGATAAAAATTTCTTTAAGCCAACCAGCCCCTTTCGTACCCATGATGATCATGTCCACGTCATTTTTGCGGGCAAAACGGATAATCGTCGGCACTATTTCTCCCTCCTGAATGGCATTGGAAAAATTCACGCCTGAAAGCCCGTTTGCCTCAGCTATTTTGTGTAAGGCGGGCACTGCGTCGCGAAAATCTTCGAAAGTTTCCAAATCAATGGATTCGTAAACTTCGGCAAGCGTGTGCGGCAAATGCAAAGCCTTCACGTCAGGGCGCTCATACACGTGCAGCGTGATAATTTCTGCCTTCAGTTTTTTGGCGATGCGCAAAGCATAAATGAAAGCGTGATTGGCAGCTTCCGAGAAGTCGGTAGGAAACAAGATCTTTTTCATAATTATTGTTTTTTCACACCTGCAAGAAAAGTCTATTTGTCAAAATTTTTGATGATTTCAGGCATGTTTTTTAAAAAAATAACCTTCAATTAATTTTGAAAAAACGCCCGCCGGACACGCATTTTTCCTATGTTCTGTCCAAAAAATCTCTCGTCTGCGGAGCGATAATTTTCGTCATCTTTGCGAAAAAACCGGCGTATGATCAAAAAGGCGGTTATTGATCTGGGTACGAATACCTTTCACCTGCTCATCGTAAAAATGGACGCCGGCAACACGACCTTTGAAGTCATTCAACGAAAAAGAATCTTTGTAAATCTGGCTGAGGAAGGCATTTCAAAAATAGGCGCCGACGCCTGCGCAAGAGCGCTGGAAGCCATGAAAAAATACAAAGCCATTTTGGATGAAGAGCGCATCGAAACGGTCAAAGCATTCGGCACTGCCGCCCTGCGTACCGCCGAAAACGGAGCCGCGCTTTGCCGCTCCATCCTGGAGCACACGGGCATCGAAGTACACCTGATAGATGGTCTGGAAGAAGCGCAATTTATTTACAACGGAGTGCGCCGCGCCGTGCCTTTCGGTGAAGAAAATCAACTCATCATGGACATAGGCGGAGGAAGCGTGGAATTTATCATAGCCAATCGCGACCAGGTGTTTTGGGCGAATAGTTTCCTGGTGGGCGTCGGCATACTTTTCAACAGGTTTCACAAAACTGATCCGATCAGTGCTCAGGAAATAAAAACGGTGGAAGCGTTTCTGGAAAAAGAATTAAGCAGCCTGTTGCAAACCATAAAAATCCACCCCTGCCCTACCCTGACCGGCGCTTCCGGCGCTTTTGAAACGGTGGTGGATATGGTGCCGCACCGGCAAATCACAGAAAACTTTGCAGAACTGGATCTGAACGGTTTCGGCGGTTTTTATAAAAAAATAATCACTTCCACTTTGCAGGAGCGGCTGTCTATGCCCGATCTGCCTGACGAGCGCATTCAGATGATTGTCGTCGCCGCTATTTTGATTGATTTTATTTTAAAAAAATGCGGTATTGAGCGCGTGTATATTTCTTCTTTTGCGCTGAAAGAAGGCATTCTATTCTGTTAAAAATTCTCCTCCAAACTTCGCCCAATCATCCACCGTGTCTATATCCGTCAGTTCGGGAAGCAAGAAGCAGGTTTTGCCGGCGACACTTATTTTTTGGAGCGTGTCACGAAGCACGTTTTCGTGACTCCAACTCATATTTTTAAAAACAAATGGTTCGAAATTTTGCATGCCCAAAAGATAATAACCGCCGTCGGCAGCCGGGCCGATCACAAAATCTGACCGAGTCAACTGCTCAAATGCCTGCCCGATAATATCCGATGAAAGTCCCGGACAATCGCTCCCAATAATCAGCACGGGCGCGTGCGTCTGAAAAACCTCCGCAAAAGCCGCCTCCATCCTGGCGCCCAAATCAGCCTCCGTTTGCTTTTTTTTCATAAAAAACTGTGCCGGCCAATCGTCATTTTCCGGCGTCCAATCGCTGTAAAACAGAAACCTGGCAGCGGTAACCTGCAATGCCGTGCGGCGCGTGTGATTGCACAATTCAAGATAAATGCGAAGCGCCTCGTCATCTCCCAAAGAGGCGGCGAGGCGCGTTTTTACTTTTCCCTTTTCAGGATTTTTTATAAAAATAATCATGGCCGGATTTTGCTGCTCGGCGGTCATGGTTTTATTCTTTTTCCTTCTTTTTTTCTTTTTTCAAAGTGACTTTATCGCCGTCGTTTAGCTTGCGCGACACCGCCGAGTAAGGCCCCGTCACCACCTGTTCGCCGACATTCAGACCGGATAAAATCTGGATATAGGTGTCGTCTTGTATGCCGGTTTTTACTTCTTTGGCGGCCACCGTTTCACCGGTCAGCACGAATACTACCTCCCGGATATTATCCTCCGTTTTTTCATTGGCCGCCTTGCCCTGATTTTTTACTTCCACATTCAAATCCTCCTCTTCTTCGGTTTGAGCAGCGGATTCGGGAGTATCTTTTTTGGATTTGGCTTTATTGTTTTTGTCAAATTCGCGAGTTGTCACCGCCTGTATCGGCACACTTAAAGCGTCTTTGATAGTCTGAGTGCTGATTTCGACGCTGGCAGACATACCGGGGCGAAACGGATAAGGTTTGCTCGCTGTCACCAGATCGGCATAAGAAGCGGGATCAACACTGATCGTGACGATAAAATTGGTCACCTGATCCGTGGTGAGCGAGGTCAGCCCTGTGCTGCTGCTCATGTTGCTCGCAGAGTTCGCAATTTCCGTCACTTTACCTTTGAATTTCCGGTTCAGATAAGCGTCCACTTCTATATCCACCTCGTCGCCCATTGTCACACGGGGAATATCATTTTCACTGACATCCACCTGCACTTCCATTTCGCGCAAATCTGCGATACGCATCAATTCCGTCCCCGTCATTTGAATCGTACCGACCACGCGCTCTCCTTT
>CALMIT010000678.1 GCA_937864255.1 uncultured Saprospiraceae bacterium | reverse complement strand
GGCGATAACCTCGGTAACCATACAGCCACACAAAATCTTAAAACCAATGGGAATTGGATTTCCAACGATGGCGCAAATAATGGACTGTTCGTGGACGGGGCGAACAACATAGGCATCGGAATTTCCTCACCTGCCAGCAAACTCCATGTTTTCAGCCCCACTAATTCCACGCTCACGTTAGAATCCGATGCGCATTCCGGTGTCATCCTTGACCGTGGTTCCACCAGCAGCGAAGCAGCCATTATCCTTAAAAATGACGGCAACTTCAGTTGGCTGTTTGGAATAGATAATACGCCTTCCGGCAATGCCAGTGATTTTTCTATTAAAACCGCCAATAATGGCAATGCCGAATTTTTGGTAAAAACCGACGGCAATGTGGGTATCGGTGCTACCAACCCCGCCGAAAAATTAGAGGTGAATGGCGCCATTAAGCTCGGTTCGACCATTACAAGTAATGCAGGCAGCATACGCTGGACGGGCAGCGACTTTGAAGGCTTTGATGGGTCGGCTTGGAAATCACTTACTGCATCGGCATCAGGGGAGATAGATACGCTTTATGGCATTGCGCCGTTGAATGGCGCCCCGGTATTGGATGCCCACCAAACCTCTGGTCCCAACGTCAACACACTTAATGCAGGCACTGGCAGTTGGCAGTCCTTTACTGCAGAACATTCCGGTGTGCTTTCGAGAATTGAAATACAGCATGGAAACTCAAACAATTTTATAGATGATGGTCTACTGCGTATCTATATCGGGCAGGGCACTTCCGGTACTTTGTTGCATGAACAGAATATTGATGATAGTAATACCAACGGTTTCTTTGCCATTTATTCGTTGTCATCCCCTGTCTCGGTCAAGGCAGGCACACAATACACGCTTTGGGTAGTGGATAATTTTGACTCCTATTCCATGTCAGTTAGCGGCTCAAACCCCTACGCCGGGGGGAGGTATAGCGGCCAATCCACCCAAGACCTCAAATTCAACACTTATATAATTCCTCTCACGCTGCTTATGGGGTTGGATGAAAACACAGGAACTGTCTCCATATATAACGGGAATTTGGTCATCGAAGAAACTGGGGCTGTTTCCATGTCGAATGGGAATTTAGCTATTGACAATGCTGGAGCTTTCTCCATGTCCAACGGGAAGGTAATTATTGATGGAAACGGCAATATGGGCATCAATGCCAGTACCCCGGCTTCGAAGCTCCACGTAAAGGACGATTTCGCCGATTACACCCGATTCGTCATGACGGTTGAAAATACGGGCAATGGTTCCGGTTCCGGTGGCTTATTGGTGCAGGCAGGACAAAACAGCTCGCCCGGGAACACCCGATTCATCCAGTTCAACCGTCCGGACGGCACGCAAATCGGCAACATACGTCAGGATGCCGCCAATAGCGTTTTTTATGCCACCACATCCGATCAAAGACTGAAAACTCAAATCTTTCCAACTGCTTACGGGCTGAGCGATTTGCTAGAAATTGACGTGCGGGATTATTATTTCAAAGATGATTTGGCGCATCCGCAAACCGGCTTTATCGCCCAACAGCTTTACAGGTATTACCCGGTCGCTGTCACTGTTGGCGGCGATGATCCCAAAACCGATCCCTGGCAGGTGGATTACAGCAAACTGACGCCCCTGCTGGTAAAATCTGTTCAGGAACTGAATAGGACGGTGGATGAGCAAAAGCAGCAATTGCACATACAACAGGCAGAAATTGAGCAACTTAAAAATCAAAATACCGCCATGCAATCCCGGCTTGACAGAATAGAAACCATGTTGGCAGGCAGTGCGAGCACTAACAATAAATGAAACTTTTTTATCCAATTTGTAATCACTTGGTCGGCACTTTTTCAAAAAGCGCCGGTCAGGCGACTGATTGCCAGGGAATTCTGAAAGATCAGAAATCTTTGTTCAAAATCATTTTGAACCCTTTCTTTACCTGAAAACATAGATTGCCAAGGCCACAATCAGCAGCCCGATGAGCATAGAAAGTTTTCCGAGCGGCTCTATTTTTTTCAATTGAGTTTCCGGCTCACCGGCTATGGCTTTTTTAGCGTGACTGCCGATGATACCGATTGTAGCGCCCAACGCGATGACCAGCAGGAGTTTTCCGATAAGGAAAGGATTTTCTGCCAGGTTTGCCCAATAAGGCGTCATCAGATACAAACCGGACAAAATAAGTAATGCAAGTCCGATATGCCCCATCTTGCTCAGTGCAAAAGTATTCAGTCTGAATTTCAGACTTTCTGATGCCTCCATTTTGGCGCTCGCCATGCCGAGAAACATAAACGCGAAACTGGTTCCCACACCCATAGCCAAGCCGATGAAGTGTATGTACAGCATGATCTCTCTCATGATAATTTTTGTTTTAAGGTTTTGAAAATCAGGTGTTTTAAAAAAATGAGTTATGATAATGGTGAGAAAACGTTGATAAAGCTAATGATTTCAGCTAAATTCTTAGTCAAGCCTGCCGAATTGTGTAGGTTTGATTCGTTTGAAAAATCCTCCGGGGGCGATGTATTTGATTTTCCTCTTTTAAACGCATTCGGAATTTTCAAAAAATTGCATCTTTGGCTTGTCAATTAAGGCGTGTTCAAAATAAGCACGACATGAAATCCAGCAAAACGGAGGACAACCCGACGGATCAAATCGTACAAACAAAATCAACTATGGTCAATTCCATCACACTTTCTTCCGATTCTGAAAGGCTCTATCTCATCGAAGAAAAACAAGTGCTCACTTTCGATCTCAGCCAACACAAGGGCGTATTGATCAGCAATGTGGAAAATCAACTGGTGGCTGCGTCGTCGGGATTGCCCGATAAAAATATCAAAAG
>CALMIT010000677.1 GCA_937864255.1 uncultured Saprospiraceae bacterium | reverse complement strand
TTACGTTTTCACAAAAAGCAATTTGAAGAACCTGCCCGCGAAAAAAGAGTAAAACAATACATCATGGCGCTGGTTTTGGTCACAATCATTCCGAGCGTTTACACGGCGTACAGAGTTGTGCAGCGTAGTGTTTTTGAGCAAAAAGCCAATCTTTTTATCAACCGCGAACTGGATTTTGAAAAATGTAAGATAATCGGCAAGCACTTGTTTTTTTCGCCCGACAGCAGTGCGATCGAAGTGACGCTCTTCGGCGAAATACAGGAAAAGGAAGAAATAGCCGAGCGTGAAAAAAAGCTGGCAGATTTTGGATTGGAAAATACAAAACTCATTATAAACCAAGCATATAGCGGAGAGCAGGGACTTGACGTTGAAAGTCTGGCAAAAATCAACCAGGACATAAAAACGGGCGTCATCGAAGAATTGTACCGCCGCAACGAGGAGGAATTGAAATCAAAAGACGAAAAAATAGCCTTCCTTGAAAAAGAGCTGATCAACGCCCGGGGCGGTAGTTTTCCGGTGGAAGAACTAGGACAGGAAATAAAGGCGATTCATAAAAATGTCGTGGCATTTTCATTAAGCAAAAACCTGATAGCTGAGTTGGATTCAGAAAAAAAAGACACCGTGTTGATGGCTTATATAAAGTACAACAGGAAACCGTCCCGCACAGAAATCGAAACTATCGAAGATTTTTTGAAAGTGCGTACGAAAAGCGATCGCATAAAACTTATCACTGAAACCAATTAATGTTCTTCCGATCCGGATTCACTCGCACCTGATTCGGAGCTTACGATCTGACTTGCAATTTTTTTGGCTTGCTTGTCAGCGTTTTTCCACCATTCCACCGACCAGGCAGGTATGAATTTGCAGCCTGCATTTTCTATTTTTTTTCTTTGCTGGTATTCCCACAAATACGAAGTGTGGGGCGATTTTGCCAAAAAGCCATCGGCTTCCAGCGCTGCGACCGGCTGGTTTTTTGTTCCCGCGCCGATGCAGACAGGCAGGGTCAAATCCTCGATTTTGCAATTTTTTAAAATACTGCTTTCTTCAAAATAAGCCGTCAGTTCCGAAGCTACTTCCGTCATGAAAACCGAAGTTTTGGGCGCCAGTTGCAAAACGTCTTTTAATTGAATAGCCCGGAGAATTTTTTCAGATTCTGTCTGGTTTTTCGAACCGGTCAGTTCCATATATCGTACGAAATTGGCGAGCAGGTAAAGTCCGCGTTCGTCCGTTTGCCTGATTTTTGAATCCAGAAAATCTTCCGGCAAGGAATGCACCAACACCAGTTCTTTTCGCGGGCAGGAAGTCAGCGTGTAAATTTTTTGCAAGCCACTTTCTGAGTTTAATTTGTCTATCCACCGCGTCATTTTTCCACTCGTGTTGACTGCGCCGAATGTTGTGGACACCAGCAAAATATCAAAATGTTCGGCGCGCATATTGCCGATATAAAAAACGCCCATTCCGTTTCTTTCCAGCTGCCTGATCACGTCAGAGCCGGGCGCATTCTTTTGTTTAATTTCCATCAGGTAATTTGAAATCAAATCGCGCTGCTGAGGCGTGAAACAAGCAATGGCCACCGAGGGAAAAGTGCGCTGCGGCGTCTGCTGAATTTTATTCAGATATTTTAAAATAAAGTGTGCTTCCGCCTCATTCACTCCGTCTTTTTCATCAAACCTCCCGATTAGTTTTTCTACCGAAAAAACACCCGGGTGTTCCTGTTGCGTATCCAGAACCGGTTCTTCCTGCCACTGAAAAGCTGCAATATTGAAGCGGTGAAGTGCTTCCGGATTGGTCGAGTATTTCGTAGCAAGATGGATTTTCGGGACCCTGTTTTCGTAAGCGAGTTCGAGTAGCGTCAATGCGCCCTCGCTCGTATGCGGACCTGTATCTCCGGCAATGAGTACCTGCTTCCCGATTTGTGCTGCCAGGACGGCTTCGGCAGGACTGATCATGCCGGCTTCTTCCACGATTACCCAGTCAAATATTTTTTGATCCGGCGCAAATGTGTGGGCGACGGCTTCAGGCGTACAAAACCACACGGGCAAAATATCGGTAAGGTACTCGCCTGCGTTTTCGAAGTTTTTTCTGAGGGGCGCGGCAAAAAAGTTTTTCGGCGTTTTGCCTTCAAAATATTGATACAGCGCTTTGTTTTTCTTTCTGATTTCGGAGAGCGCCTTTTCTTTTCTTTTTTCCCACAAGTGCCTGATTTGCAGCGGCATAAATTTTAATAATTCCTGATAATTTTCAACAAATTCGAAAAGTGGCTCGTCGTTTTGAGGCAAATCGGGCGACTGATTTTTTAAAAGACAATTGTGAAAATACCAGCTTTCAAAAGCCGATTGCCAGTTCTCGGATTTTACTTTCACCAAAGATTTTACGACTTTTTGTCCAAGTTCAGGCACGGTCAACCAGTATGACTGCCAGTCGTGAAAATTATCAAAATCACGCATATTAAGATCAAGTTGCTCCAACTGCTGTATGATTTCCTCAAGATATTGCTGCCTTTTTGGGATGGTGAGCATTTTATTTTCGAGCGTATTATTCAGCAGCCCGGATTCATTTATTTCTACGATCAGGTAGTCCATTCTGCTTTCCAGGAAGGTGATAGTTTCTTTAAAATCCAGATTTTTGTTGGTACTTTTTGTGTTGAGTCTTATCATTTCATCCTGGATGATGGCGGGCAGTTGCTGGCGCCAGCCGTCGAGATTTTCTTTGAATTCGGAAAGCGCGCGACTGACTTCTTTTACCTTTTTACCGTCCGCTTGTCCGGCTATTTTGGACTCAAAAAGTGCATTTTTTTCATAAAATTCTTTCAGGTTTTCAAATCTTCTTTTTAGTTCTTTTTTGAGTTGAATAACAGACTTGCTTCTTTTTGAAAAAATAGATTTCAATTCCACCCAGTCAAAAGAACTTTCTGAAAAATCCTTTCCAAACTGGCTTTCGGCATCCTCTTTAAAAAAGTTCACTTCATCATACAAGCTCAAAAATTGCTGATGCTGTTTTTCGTAGAATTCCGAGAGCCGCGAATGATAATTATCAATGGTGCTGATGTACTCAAGATGCAGTTCCTGGGCTTTATTTTTAAAATCGGTCAGGTGGTTTTTTACAAAATCAAAACTTTCAATTTTGTTGATGGATTTAAAAATGCTGGGGTGTAGATTTTGCAGCGGATGCTGCAAAGTTTTGACGCGGTCATAAAGTTTTTTGCAATGCAAAATGCCGTCCTCAAGTGAGATGTATTCATCAAAAGTGAAAGAAAAATCCTGCGTTTTCAATTGGCTGCTGAGTAGTTCCTTACCTTCAGTTTTATTATTTTTTAAAAATAAACCTACGGTCTCCGCCCAGTTGTAAGTGCCAAATATTTTTTTAGTCACCGCGCGGTAATTTTCATCAAGGCGCTTTTTGTCGCGCTGGCATTTTGTGGCAAGCAGACGCCATCTGCTCTCGTCGTAGCTCGTGCGCGCTTCACTGTTTACGCTGGCTTTCAACATTTCGAGCAAAAGTTGCTTTTCATTTTCCGGGTCTTTAAACAAAAAATGCAGCGGCCCCTCAACCGT
>CALMIT010000676.1 GCA_937864255.1 uncultured Saprospiraceae bacterium | reverse complement strand
CGATGTACCACAAAAAGTTGAAAAACGGAATGGAGCAAGTCCTAAAATTCGGCATACATAATGTGTATTACAGGAAGAATCCGATTTATTACGAACTGAGAGAAAAAAATTCGTACTTCCAGCGATTTTTACCACCACTTTTACCGTCATTTAGCTATATTGTTAAAATATAATTTTGTACTTTTGTCGGGTCATCAACATTTTATAAATGAAAAAACTCCACTACATCCTCGGCTTATGTTTTGCCTTCGCGTGGCAATCATGCCTTGAGCCTGTAGATTTGGATTTGCCGGCGGGTAAGTCCAAATTAGTAGTGGTGAGCAATTTCACAAACTCAAGGGCCTTTGAAGTCATCGTCACTGAAACCAATCAAAGTACCGACGACGAAAACGATTCAGAGGTTTTCGTCAATAATGCCACAGTGACCATATCCACAGGCGATAGCGAGTTAGAAACTTTGATGTATGTGCCAAAAAATCCCGAATCTTCTTATCCGAAATACGTCACCAGAAATGTAGTAGCCGACATCGGCGTGGTTTATGAAATCACGGTTTCGGCGCCCGGTTTTGAACCGGTGACTTCATTCGGGTTTATTCCCGAACCCACTTCGATCAACTCGGCTTCCGCTAATAAAATGGTTTCAGGCTCTCTACAGGAAAATAAAAGAATCTGGGTTTCTTTGGAAATTTCTGATCCGGGCGGGGTGGATAATTTTTATCATCTGAATATTTATCAAAGAGCACTCATAAGCGAGATTTCTGAAAATGGAACATTTGAATCCGAAAAGATTATCGGGCCGCTACAAATGTTTAATGTAGATGAAAATATGCCGGTGACAGCCTACATTAATAATCGCGGCATGTTGATAAAAGACGAGTTTTTTGATGGCAGAAAAAGAAAGTTTTTCTTCGAAGTGGTATTGGATCAAATATTTTCAGAAGAGGTACCCAATGACATTCTCATTGAGTTGCGCACCGTTTCCAGAGAATATTACTTGTATTATCTCACGCTCAAGCGGCAGGCAGACAAAAATGATTTGCCACTCTCCGACCCCACGCTCAACTTCACGAACATTGAAAACGGGTTGGGCATTTTTGCAGGTTTTAGTTCGGCAATAGACACTATATACCTGCCACGATAGCTCAACGATTTTTCACCGCATCCAGAATTTTTTCAAACAATCTTTCCAGCAGATTTCTTCGCGAGGTAACGATTTCGGCAGTGCCTGTCAGTTCTCTTGAAAAATTTAATTCTTTCCCATAAGTCGTTTTAAATCCATCCGGAAGTTCGAGTTCCAATTCAATGCCGGCCAATTCGTTCACCGGCGAAATTTCTCTCACGCGAGCTTTCAAAACGCCAAACTCCGCCGCAGGAAAAGCATCCAAACTCAACCGGGCTGCGCAGCCCGCCTCCACCTTGCCTGATTTTTCAAACGGCATATTTGCAAAAGCCGTGTAGGTGTCATTTTCAGAAAAAACGAGTTTGCAAACTTGCTGGCCTTTTTCGAAAAACAAGTTTTCTTTTACGCGCTGCTCAATAGAAATTGTGCCTTGCGCCGGTGCAATTATCAAATGTTCAGTTTTCCAGGATGCAATGGCGGTTTTCAGACTTTTAAATGCCTGATTGACACTCAACTCATTTTCTTTCGAATCAAAATCCTGAATTTCTGAGAAATCAAGAATTTCTTTTTCCAACTCTTTAATCCTGATCGAATTGTTTAGGATTTGTGTGGTCAGGTTTTCAAAATCGCGCTGTTGCGTGTGCAGGTTTCTTTTTGTCGTTTCCAAATCCCGTTCACTCAATGCGCCCTCGTCCCGGAGTTGCTGATCGCGCGCCACTTGTTTTTCAAGAATGGTAATTTCGTTTTCAAATATTTTTTTCTGTTTTTCGAGAGACAAGTTTACTTCTCTCAATTGCGCGATTTGAGTTTCGAGATTATGCGTTTTTTCATTCCGGTAATTCAGAGAATTTCTACGTTCAAATTCTTTATACTCTCTTTCAAAATCATTTAAAAAAGATTGAATCACGCCAAGTTTCAAAAACTTTTTCCCGCTCAGCGCCGCCGCAAAGTCATTCTCCGAAATTGCGGAAGCAGCCAGACTGTCCAGCGATAATATTTCCTTCCAATCTGCCGCGCCCTCAAATACGCCAATCAACCCGGCGGTTTCTACTTTTCCCAAATTTTCAACGGCTAAAAAAACCAGCTTACCGTCTTTGGGCGCAAAAAGCGGCAAAGGCGGATGCCGGCTCGTAATAATTGCGGGAGCGACAACCACATCCGGGTATTTTATCAACCAGGCAAGCACCAAAACGAGGAAAATGAAAGCAAACACCACGCTAATACCCCACCGCAAAAGCCAGGAAGGCGGCGCTTCGATAAAATCTTCGGTCGTTTTTGAGGAGGTAAATTTTTGTCTCGCGGGCATTTCGCTCAAATTTTCAAAAACATTTGTCTTTCAATACGGCTGAAAAACCATTTCGTTTTATATGCCGGGTCTTATAAAACCATTGAATTCTGATTAACTATTGGTTAACAACGTAAACCTGCTCAAATTCTTTACTTTGTCAAATCAATCCTGAAAAAAAATTCTTTGAACTTAAATTTTACAAAAATGAAAAAAATCCTTTCTATTTTTTCCATGCTCGCGCTTTTCCTCACCGTTGCAAACGCACAGGCAGTTCCGGCAGGTTCGAATGCTGAAATGGCTTTTGAAGTAACGGAAATTGATTACGGCACTATCGAGCAGGGAAGCGACCCGCTGCGTATTTTCAAATTTACAAACAAAGGCACCGAGCCTTTGATTATCAAAAATGCGAAAGGAAGCTGCGGTTGTACTGTACCAAGCTACCCGAAAGAGCCGATTATGCCGGGTGAAGCAGGAGCTATCGAAGTACGATATGACACGAACAGAGTTGGACCTTTTACCAAAAGAGTGACCATCACTACCAACGAAAATGGGGAAAACACACGAGTGCTGACTATAAAAGGTAATGTAAATAAAAAGGAAGAAGCTCCGGGTGTTCCTACCAATTCTTCCAATATGTTTAACGGAAATTAATCCGCTTTTCATAAAAATAAAAAAGGTTGCCGGCGCAGGTCGGCAACCTTTTTTATTAGCCTACCCAACCCGATGGTAATTTTTTGCGTGTGAAAAAGTAAATAAGCCGGCTAAGAAAATTCTCTAATTACAAAAATTGAAAAAATGAATTTCAGGAATTTTATCGCTTTACTTTTTCTGACCTGGAGTTTTTGCCTCCAGGCGCAAAATTACCAGGTGACAATATCCGGGGCCATCCTTGACTCCAGTGGAAATCCGGTACCTGATGTCACGGTTTATTTAAGTACTGACTCTCTTCCGGGCAATTTTATTTATTTCAATCAGGTAAATACAGATGCAAACGGAATGTACTCGGATGCTTTCGACGTACCCGACGATATTCCGATAGGCACACTTTTCGTAAATGTCGCCGATTGTAATAATGCGGGTTACTTGATGGAAATTTTGTTTTGGAATCCCGCGAACAACAATCTTCAGGCTGACTTTACTTATTG
>CALMIT010000675.1 GCA_937864255.1 uncultured Saprospiraceae bacterium | reverse complement strand
GAATTCTGGCGTTTTTGTCTATTACGCAGAAATCGAATTTTTGGACGGCGTAGTTGAAATATTTAAAGGAGACGTATTTCTGAAATAACAGGCGGATTTTATTTTCCGCCGGATTGATTCCTTTATCCCCGCAATATTCGTTTTGAATATTGCGGGGATAGTTTTTTGTCGGTTTAAAGAAGTTTTTTTCCCGTTCGCGCGGCGTCTCAGATAAAGAGCCTTATTTACTTTTTTGTTGTTAACGCGGGCATTGCCGCAGTCGCCCGCTGCGTTGGCTTTGAGTTTTGCGGGCGATTGGCGGCAGTGCGTTGTTCCCTGCTTTTTTATTTACGAGAAAATTCTACCAAAAATCAGTTCAAGTTCACACTTTTCGGTATCATCATGCACTATTCTTGGAAGAAAATCTTGTGCTGTTTCAATTCCCCGGAGTATTTCAATTGCTTTGAGAGCCCTTGTTGGCTTATCCTGTCCAGTTATATTGGGTGGATAATAACTTTCGATTGCTCCGCTTCCTAATACAAAAATATCATGTTCCATTAGTTCGCATAGCAAAGCATCTTTCTGGGGAATAGAGATACTGGTATCAGCAAATACTTGTCGCCTCAAACTATTATCTTCTTCAGCAAATAGATAATCAACTTCCAATATTTCATCCTCTGAAAGTGCTGTTCCTGCTGTTACTTTTCTCGCAAGGCTTTTTAGTTTTTCGTAACGGTCACGCCAAGCATATCTTCTGATAATCTCTTTTATTTTTTCTGCTTTTAAAACTGCTGACAATTGCCTTTTTTCAGCAATCTCGTCCAACAAGTTCAAAAGTTCAGACCGTCTATCTTTAATTGGTTGTGGCACATCAAATTTTTCAAAGCCTTCTATCATTGCATCTGCGTCAAGCAATGAAAACACTCTTATTCCAAACCTTCTGTAAAACTCAACGAACCGTTTAATATTCGATTTTCCGTCAATGGAGATAATTGGAATATTCCGATAGTCAAAACTCCAATCCTCGTTTAATTTCTTGGCTATTTCTTTCAAGTAAATCAAATCACTATCTCCTTCAACCAATAGAACTTTGTGGCTGAAAAAAGCGGCAGCATTATTCTCATAGCAAATAATTTGAAAAGCATCTTTGGCTTCAATTTCTTCCAATAAATCAACCGTTATTAGTCTTCCAAACGGTTTGCTATCTTCGTGATATTGTTTAATCACTTTAATAAATGTACCTGTTGCTCTTGGCGAAAAGAACAATGGGGAATGCGTAGTTACAAAAACTTGATTGCCTAATTGGGTTAATTTTTCTAAAGCCTCAAATAATATCAACTGAGCGGTTGGATGCAAAAACAATTCTGGTTCTTCAAACAGAAAAACGTATGGTTGAGCGATTTCTTCTATTTCCTGTGCCGATTCTGGGTCAAGTTCTTCTACTTCTTTCGTGGGTCTCTTTTTTTGTGCTTTTGAGTGTTCAACATACGAACGCAAAAGCGCAAAAGTTACTGACCGTTTCAACCCATCACCCTTTGTTTCAACCAAGTCCTTAACTCCGTCATCAACCAAAATCTTGGCATTACTGAATACTTGTTTTAGTTCTGGTTTGGGTATCTCTAATTCGATCTCTGCTTTTGGAAAATTTTCTTTCAAATAGGAAGAAATAAGTTTTTCCATTGATTGGAGTAATCCAATCCTTTTATCTTCAACTCCTGTTTCAGTATTTATTCGGTTGAGCAAGATGTGCAATTGGTCAAAGGAATTTAGTATCTCTTTTAAATCCTCCGAACCTTCCAACGATTTGAGCAATATCCCTAATAATTTTCCAAAGGATGTGCTTTCTTTTGTTTTCACTTCATCCTTTAAATCTTTCACTGCTGCGATATAAATAGGCTCTGGTAGAAAATTTTTTATGCTTGCGTCAATTCCAGTAGGTAAAGGAGCCAACTTCAACTCTAATTCTTCTTCTGGCATGTTTGAAACAATCTCTTCAATTTTAGCAATGGCTGCTGTTTGTGTTATAAGCCCTTTAAATAAATCAGAATGTTCTGGAAAGATACCTGAAATTGCTGTTTCTATTTCTTTGCCTTTTTTGCCTTTCAACAAACTTGATATCACGTCCTTGCTAAATCTCCCGTCTTTTGGAGCATAACGTCTGCAAAGCAATTCCGCTTTTCCTTCTAAAAAATACCTCCTTGTCAGTATCAATTCATCATTGATGATTATATCATTTATTCTTTCTCTGTGTTCTTCATGAAGTCTTTGCCTATCTCCTTCTTCTATATTTTTAAAAGTAATCTCAATAATCACTGGTTCATCTGTGTCATAGAAATCTGATTGGCTCAAGGCTGTGCCACTAAAAAACAGGCTGACACCTAATAAAACTGTGGATTTTCCTGCATTGTTTTCCCCAATGATGCAGACGAAAGGTGAGGTGTTGAATTCATCTCCTTTTAATCCTCTATAATTTGAGATTTGAATTTTTGAGATTTGCACGTTATGCTATTTATTTTTATTCTTTCTTTTTTTGCAGAGAACTATTGGACTACCTCCATTTATGGCGCCATTAGATCATTTAAATGATATGGCTTTCGAGTTGGAAATTCATCTCGAAAAATACAAACTTCCATCCCCACATAATTACCCAAATCCATCCAATTTTTTCAACTGAATGTACGAAACACAAGTTTGGCTGTACGAAAGTGCAGTTTCAATGATCGAAGGTGAGAGAGGGGGAGGAAATTCATAATTGCGAGGTTTAAATCTCCATAAAAACATTCTGCCCTTTTTCGCCGGGTCTGGATTTCCACTCAAAGTTTTCGAGTAGTTGAATTTTGCCGTTTTCGGTGAGGGACAATGCACAGGTGGAAGCGCCGCTGTCCGGCACGCCGTCGGTTTGTAACTGGCAGTAGGCGAATTCAAGTACCTCGCCGTCACTTTGCCCGACGAGAAAACCTTTTTTGATTTTTCCGCCCGCGTATTCTGCCCAAACGTCCTTTCCCACTTGCGTAAAATGAAAAATGGTGTCGCGGTTTACCACGCCGTTTGCGGCGGTTTTGATTACCCGCATGGTCGTTTTGTCCAGATTTATTTTCATCATTTATATGTGACCATAAAAATAAAATCAAATCCCGAAGGGAGCAATAAAATAGCACCCCTCCGGGATTAATGGAAAGACAATGACTTTGTGCTACTTTATTTTCACCAGCTTCCGGCAAAAACTACTGCCGTCGCCCGTTTGCAAAACGACATAAAAAACACCGGGGGACAAATCATCCAAATCCATTTTAAAAGTCTGCCGCCCGGCCTCGAAACTCCCGTTTGCGATTTGCCGCTGCAACTGCCCCCCGGCATCCAAAAGTGAAAGTGTGATGTCCGCCTGCCCCGGCAGATTAAAAGTGATGGTCGCTTCAGTATCCGCCGGATTGGGCGAAACATTAAAAGCCAGTTTTTCAAAATCCTTTTGTGTGGTACTCGTGGCGCTGAGCAGGTCGGTGATCACGCGGATATTGAAAGTATTGTATTCGGAGACGTAAATCGTGTCCTGCGAGGGCGACACGAGGATGCCGTTCGGCCCGTTGAATTTTGCGGTGGCGGCGTCGCCGTCCACGCTGCCCGCCGTGCTGCCCAGGATGATTTGCCCGTTGCCGGCGAG
>CALMIT010000674.1 GCA_937864255.1 uncultured Saprospiraceae bacterium | reverse complement strand
CCACAACCTACTTTATTATGGTGCGCGACACCAACGGCTGCGTAGGCAGGGATGACATTCTTGTCAATGTGGTCACTACCCGACCGATTTATATTCCATCCGCATTTTCGCCGGATGATAGCGGCGACAATGACCTGCTGTATATTTTTGCCGGACACGGAGTGGAAAAAGTAAATACCTTTCAAATTTTCGACCGCTGGGGCGACATGGTTTACGAAGCCAAAAATTTTCAACCAAACGACCCGGTTTATGGCTGGAATGGCGAGTACAGAGGTAAGCCGTTGCCCAGCGCCGTATTCGTTTATAAAGCTGAAATTACTTTTGTGGATGGCAAGACAGAAGTGTTCAGCGGCGATGTGACTTTACTGCGATAATTTTACTCACCGGATTTGACAAATAGAAAAATAAAAAATACATTTGTAAAAATTTTAATACGTATTTGACTTATATTGAGTAGAAAAATAAACTTTTCCCTTAATAATTTATCAATCCCGTGATCCCATGATTTTATTATCCATCTTGATGGTTATCCTTCTGTTGTTCAGATATGAATTGGTGAAGGAATCCTGAAAAACGAAATTAACCAAACCGGCTCCCTCCGCAATTGCTTCGCAGAGGGAGCTTTTTGTTTTAGGCAGTTTTTGTTTTTAAAAATTTACATTTGCCCCGGGAAAACCAATTTGCAGACCAACAAAAAAAATATGATCCAGGTTTTTATTACGGGCGGCACTTTTGATAAAGAATATGACTACATCAGCGGAAAACTTTTTTTCAAGGATACACACCTGCATGAAATGTTTGAGCGCGGCAGGTGCTACGTTGATATAGATATAAAAACGCTGATGATGGTAGACAGCCTGGAAATGACCGAGGCTGATCGCGAAATCATCGTACACAATTGCAAACGGTCTGCTTCCAACAAAATTCTCATCACACATGGCACCGACAAAATGGTAGAAACTGCCAGCTTTTTGTCTCAGTCAGGAGTGGAAGGCAAAACCATCGTACTCACAGGCGCTATGATTCCTTATGCTTTCGGCACGTCTTCGGATGGTTTTTTTAATCTCGGTAGCGCGCTGGCTTTTGTCCAGACGCTCGCACCCGGCATTTATGTAGCGATGAACGGGAGGTATTTTGACTGGCATAATGTCAAAAAAAATACCAAGACCGGAATTTTTGAAGAGCTTTAAAGAGCTACCACGCCATCAATTCCTTATACACCAAATCCACGGGAAGTCCCATAATATTGGCGTAAGTACCTTCTATTTTGGAAATTTTACAAAGCCCTATGCATTCCTGGACAGCATACGCGCCCGCTTTGTCGTAAGGTTTGTAATGGTCCACATAATGTTCGATTTCAGCGCGGCTGAGCGGGTCAAAATGAACGTGGGAAACACCGGTAAATACTTTTTTGCGGGAAAGGGATAAAAGACAAACGCCGGTATAGACGGTATGCTTTTGGCCGCTAAGCGCTTCCAGCATCCGGCAGGCATGATCAAAATTTTCGGGTTTGTTATAAATCGCATCGCCCAAAACAACTGTGCTATCCGCAGTCAGCAGGATTTCATTTTCATCCGTCAAAAAATCCCGGCAGGCTTCTGCTTTTTTATCCGCCAAAAACGCTGCTACCTCAGCCACTAGCATGGTGTCAGGAAAATCTTCTTCCACTTCTTTGGTCTTGATTACAAAATTGAAACCTGCTTGTTCCAGTAATTGACTGCGGCGGGGTGATTTGGATGCCAGAATAATTTTGTGGTTCATTGTGAAAGCTGGTAATTTCTCGCCGTCATCGCTATTCAGAATTCTTCATTTAATATTCGTAATTCCAAATAATTATCCTTCTTCTTTGCGGCGGTTAATTTCATCGCGGATTTCGGCAGCGCGCTCATAATTTTCCTGACCGAGTACTTCATCCAACATTTGCGTCAATTCGTCCACGGTGTAAGCGGAAAGCGCCTGTTCTTTCTTTTTGGCAGATTTGGCGGGCTTTTTACTCTGCTGTTCTTCGGGTTCTTCCAGCACCACGCCGGCAGCGTCGAGAATAAATTCGAAAGTAAAAATCGGGCAGTTAAACCGAACGGCCATCGCCAGCGCATCAGAAGTCCGGGAGTCTATTTCTATCATTTCACCGTCCTTTTGTACTATCAGCCGTGCATAAAAAATTCCGTCAAGCAGGTTGGAAATGATGACTTCTTTCAGTTCTACATTCAGCGTATCCAGCGTGTTTTTAAATAAATCGTGGGTGAGCGGGCGATTCGGAACCATACGCTCCATCGCGACTGCGATTGCCTGCGCCTCAAATCCTCCGATAACGATGGGCAAACGCCGTGGCCCATTTTGTTCGCCTAAAACAACGGCGTAATTATGCGATTGCGTTACACTATGAGAAAGAGCAACTATATCCAGCGGAATTTTTTTCATAATCCTTGTAACCAGTTTATTTCGTTAACCTCATGTTCCAAACAGATAGTTTTTTCGGAATAATTTTTCTAAAAAACAAAACCGATACCATTGAGTTGTTTCACCGGCAACGAAAGGTACACTTTTTTTAAAAGTGTGCAAAAGTAAAAATTGAAACCTAAAAATAGCTTTCGGCGCTTATAAAATTCTCCATTTTTCGGGCTTAATAACTACCGAAATAACGCCTTAAAAACCATTCCAAAACCAGCAAACCTGCCAAAATGTAAAATATCCATTTCAGGTTGATCACTGACCAGTTTTTGACCGTCGAGTAGATAACCGGTTTGATTGTCGCTTTCGTTTCCAGCATTTTGACGATGTCGGATATGTTTGCGGCAGCCAACATTTCACCACCCGATTCCCTGCTCAAAGCGCTCAATAGTCCGTGATCGGCAGTGGTGGCGTAGCTTTCCAATTGCACCGGCTGGACGCTGAATTTTCCGTCGAATGTGAGATTTTGCCCGCCATTATTCACTGCCCCTTTAAAAGTGTAATCGCCCACCGGAAAAATCCCGGCTTTGAGGTTGTAGGTACGGCCATTTTTATTGAAAGTATATGGAAATTCTTTCCCATCCTGATTTTTAATAACCAGAGATGCATCAGGGTCATTTATCAATTCAAAATTTTCATTGTACAGTTCTGCATCGAAAATCACCGGTTCGTTTTCGTTGAAAATATTTTTTGGCAGGCTGATTCTGAATTTCCTCTTGTCTTCTTTCAAAGACAGGTACTGCACCGTTTTCGCTACGACCTCATTAAAAATGTCGTGATTTTGAAATTGCAAAAAATTAAAAAGTCGCCATTTGAAAAGTCCTTCCGCCAGGAAAACGCCGACGCGCGCACCGTTGTA
>CALMIT010000673.1 GCA_937864255.1 uncultured Saprospiraceae bacterium | reverse complement strand
GTTGATTTGTCCGGCCAGACTTCGGGCGCCGTCCCAGCCTTGTACCACCGATTCATACAAAGCGACGCCGGTGTAGCCGAATGCGCGCGCAGCCTGCGGCGGAAAAAATCCGGGCGTTTCTTTTACAATGGTACATTCCAGTTTGAACCATTCCTGAGCGAAGGCGCCTTCATATTCCAGCGGGCTTTTGCTGGTCATGAAAATGGTTTCGCCGTCTTTGGTACAAGAGCCGATAAAGAGCAGTACAAAAACCAAAAGGAGGGGTGATAAAATTTTTTTCATGATCTATTCTTTAAAAATGGAAAATTGTGAGAAGAACTGTTTTTGATAAAATGAAAAAGGGAGCAAGATGCTGAAACGCACGATTGCCTGATTGAAATTTAACAGCACTGGAATATTGGTTACGCAAATTTAAACTTACATATAATATTTTGCAATCAACCGAACATTTACCGGGAGCAAAAAATCTACCAATTTTTATAAATGCTTTTATACGACTGCGCGGGTCGGCAGTTTCGAAAGATTTTCCTTCTTCACAAATTTGGTCAAAACAGGGGAAAGAAAAACGGGCGACTTCAAAATAACTGAAGCCGCCCGCTGCATGGGTTTACAGAAAAGATTATTTGCTGACTACAACCGGTTTGGTAGTGATACCGCCATCCGTTTGTAAAGACATGAAATACATGCCGGCGGCAATTTTCAAATCGGCGACATCCAACTGGATGGAATTGGTTTCCAGATTTTCAAATTGCATCGTCCAGATCATCCGGCCAATCTGGTCGCGCAGCGCCAGATTTACGTTTTGTCCGATCAAAATCTGATCTACTTCGATATTCAGATAGTCGCTTACAGGATTGGGCGAAAGCGTAAGTGTTTCCTGTGCTGTAGCGGCTGGTTTGCTACCTGCAAAATCCGGGCGCGCCTGTGCGCAATTTGCTTCGCCGCAAGGACCGACATAAGAGCCGCGTCTGCTCAGATAAGTATTGACCGAACTTGCATTGACACAAATCGTCGAGCGTCCCGTCACGGTGATGTAGCAGACCTGCACGCGTGTGTCGTTCTGACATTTCCAGTCGTCTGTGATGTTTGCAATGCCGGGATAGTAGCGGCAGTCGGGGAGTCCGTCGCCATTGTTGTCAATGGTATCGTCGCCGCCGTCGCATACATCGCACACATCGCCAACGCCGTCGCAATCGCTGTCAGCCTGGTCGGCGTTCGCAGCCGTCGGGCAGTTGTCGTGACAATCGGCTATGCCGTCGCTATCAGTATCCACGGGCGCGGTGATGGAGCCGCTGATTTCAAAAATGCTCAGCGTACCGCTGATTTCATTGGCTACAATCAGGTAAGG
>CALMIT010000672.1 GCA_937864255.1 uncultured Saprospiraceae bacterium | reverse complement strand
TCCGTTCCGTCGGTATATTCTATAATGTAAGGCTCCCAGCCATAAACCGGGTGCGCATTGGTAATATTTACATAGATATATACCTCGTCTTCCACACTACACATAATGGTGTCGCCGCTCATTTCGGCTATGAGCGGGTGTATCGGATCACAGGGATCACACATATCGGTCGTATCACCTACACTGTAGGTACCGTCCCCATTGGTATCCTCTTGCGCGTTGAGCAAACCGTCGCTATCACAGTCGTGACAGCTCCAGGCAGACAAAGCGTAATTGTTTGAGTAATAATAAATCTCCGAGATATCAATATCCGAAACGATCAAGTCATTTCCCGGATTGGTGCCATAGGAGTTAGGCAAAACATTGAAAGGGTCCGTCGTATTATTAATAAGGTATAATGTGTCCGGACAGGGTTGGTTTTTAGGAAAAGTGAAGAGCAATAGCTCACTGGTAGTGGCCAATACGATTGGACTGGTTCCGTCAGATTGCCATCCTACCGAAATATAATCGTAATCCGGATTTTCGGGCGGGGCATTTACCCGCGCATTAGCAGACCACACCCCGTTGACCGAGGTTACGGAACTCAGGGCAAACCCATTGGGCGCCACGATTGTTGCTTGTCCTGATGCGGTGATTTGCGAAGTAGACGGCGAACCACTACTGAGGCGGGCATATACCCCCCACTTCGAAGTGTCATCTACCAACAGTTGAAGCTTGAACTCAATCTGAGCTTCAACCTTCCCGAACCCCCATAACATGAGCGTGACAAGGAACAGAAGTTTGTACATAAAATTCTGTTTCATAATCAGGTGGTGTTTTTTTTGTTGTGAAATAATGTTTGTCATATTTTTATTAAATAATGAACCACGTCTTTCTGGGGGAAAGGGTTGGTAACAATAAAATCCGGCAAGCCGGTTGTTTTTAATTAAATAATTTAATACGTATATAATTTTGGAGATTCGGGAATACTAAAATGTAATAAGGGAGGGATATGCCAAAAAACCGACGCCCTTACCCGGGCGTCGGTCAGAATGGCATTTTTTACTAAAGCGGAAAACTGAAAGAAATAAAGACTCCGCAGTGTTGCGGAAATAAGAGAGAAAAAATTACCTAGGTGTGAGACCAGGAAATTTTCTTTTATAAAACCACTAAACGCAATAAGGAATATTAGTATCCGGGTACGTGTATGTTCAACAATCTTGTTTGGCATAATTCGAGAAAATTAATCTTAATTCAAAAAAGGTTCAAAACAGGGGTTTTGATTTTTTGATTTTGAGGTTTTACCAAAACAAGGAAAGATACTTTAGCAGGGAAGGTCTTGAAAAAAGATTTCTACTTCAGCATTTTCCTTTTATAGAAGTTGTGCTATGATTTATTTTCTTATGAGGGGAAATTTTTCAGGGGAACATAAGGGGAATAATTCGGACGAATAAAAGGGGTCAAATTTTATACCACAATTGCCAAAAAATTAAATCCGCATTAAAATACCGATTTGTTTTAGGTGAAGAATATTTAATATAATAAATGGGCAGGAATTAGGTGGTTGGAAAGGAAGTAAACTTTGAAAATGGGGTCGCATCCGAAAATGCGACCCACTAACCAAATCTGTAATCCACTCTGATATTCTTAGGGTATTTTTTCTCTCACTATGAAGTTGGCGATCTTATAAACGTTTTCGGGAGTTTGCAGCGTCACCCAGGTGAGCACTTTGGATCTGTCGTTATTGGGTCCCTGGTAAATTGCATTTCCGTCCAAATCAAAGTCCGCCATTTCATAGCCCGATCGGATGTAATTTGGAAATGCATTGATATTGCCGATATCCGACATCACGTCCAAAAATATTCGCCCGATGTCATTTTTGGGTCCCTGATAGATGACGGAATGGTCGCCGTTAAAATCGCCCGACCAAAGCCCCCGGCCCCAATCTTTCGAACTGTACTGCGCAGCAGCATGGTTGACCTGCGAGGAGTCTTTCGCGATGTCAACAAAAGTCGGATAATCTGCCGTAAGCGTCACTGTTTTATTCGTGATTGCGCCGAGGTGATTTAGGTGTTTGATACTTACGTAATAGGTACCCGCAAATACTTCGGAAAAACGCAGCGGACTTACGCCGTCCACATCCACAATATCGCCGTCGCGTTGTATCAATCCGGAGCGGGTAGCGATGACCGAATCCGGCTCTTCCGGATCTCTTATTTCTACAAAAATCCAATCCACAATAGCATTTGCACCCGATTCACTAAGCACAAGCGGTTCTATCCTTTCGCCACCACCGCCTACGTGATGAAAATGTGGCAAGGCCGAATACGGCTCTTGTAAAGGTAAAAAATATTTCTTGCGCAAATCGTCGCGCATCAACCCGTCAGTACTGCGCTCCATCGCTCCCTGCAAAATAGCTTTAGCTGATAGCGAGACGCCTTTATTTTCGACAGTTATCAATTGTGTCTTTTCCGCAGTATTGCCGCAATCATCCGTAACCGACCAAATCCGTGTGATGTATCTGGTTGAGTCACAATTAAGCGAGCCTTCAAAATAATC
>CALMIT010000671.1 GCA_937864255.1 uncultured Saprospiraceae bacterium | reverse complement strand
CCGGGAATTCATCAGCACTTCGTCCTTTTCTTTGGCGTTCATTTGTTTCCAATCAGAAGCCGAGAATACTTTTTCCTGGCTGGTAGCGGCGTTGACTTTTGCATTCCCTTCTTTTTCAAAAATGGAAATCAAATCCTCGATGGGGCGCGCCTTGTTTTCATTTTTATCATAAAAATGCCCGAACAATAGCAGGAAAATCCATTGCGTCCACTTGTAATAAGCGGGGTCGCAAGTGCGCACCTCGCGGCTCCAGTCATAATTAAAACCGATGTTGTCCAATTGTGCGCGGTAGCGGGCGATGTTTTCGTCGGTAGATTTTGCCGGATGTACGCCGGTCTGAATGGCGTACTGTTCGGCGGGCAGCCCGAAAGCGTCGTAGCCCATCGGGTGCAGCACGTTAAAACCTTTCAACCTTTTGTACCTCGAAAAAATATCGGAGGCGATATATCCCAGCGGGTGTCCCACATGCAAACCCGCCCCGGAAGGGTAGGGAAACATATCGAGGACATAAAATTTGGGTTTGTCAGAATGGTTTGAAACCTTGTAGGTGTCCTTGTCCTTCCAGTGTTTTTGCCACTTTTTCTCGATGTCGCGCGGACGGTATTCCATTTACTTTTACTTTTTTAAAATTGAACCAGATTTTTGGCTGTAAAACAGGCCTGAAAAAATAAGCTGCGAAAATAGGTAAAATGACAACAGGCAACCGTGTTGTGTTCAAAAAATGCGGAAAAAACGCAGAAAATCAGGCTTGCAGGCGACGCAGTTTATCGCGCAGGAAGCCCTCGAGCATTTCAAGCCCGCGATCAAAATTTTCATTATTGTTGATCACAATATCGGCTTCGTCCATATAAGGGCCGATGTATTTTTCAAAAGTGGGCAAAACGTGATGTTGGTAGCGATACAAAACGTCCTCGATAGGGTAGTTGCGCTCCACCTGATCGCGCTTGATGCGTCGGATGACTTTCAGGTTTTCTTTGGCGTGCAGGAAGATTTTGAGGTCAAGCAACTTCCTGATTTTTTTAAAATGAAAAATAAAAATGCCTTCCAAAATCAAAATGGGTGCGGGCTGGAAAGTCAGCATTTTGGGCTGCGCCAGTTCGTTATTAAAAACATATTCGAGCCGGTTGACTGGCTCGAATGCCATCAATTTTTTCACGTCTTCCGCGAATGCTTTTTTGTCAATGGACTTCGGCAGGTCAAAATTTTTCACACCCTGCCCGTCGGTTTTTTGCTCGTCGCGCGGGCGGTAATAATCGTCCAGCGACAAAATGCAAATCTCTTTTTCGGAAAACGACTTTTTCAAATGTTTTATAAAAGTGGTTTTCCCGCTGCCGCTGCCTCCGCTGATGCCGATGATGAAAGGTTGATGCATATTTTTCGCGTTCGAGTTTGGATTTCGGATTATTGATTTCTGAGGCTTTCGCGGTATAAAGCCGCGTTCACGTTGTGCTGCGCCAGCGTCTTCGCAAAAGTGTGAAAACCCGAGCCGTCGGGCTTGGCGCAAAAATAAAGATAGTCGTGTTTTTCATAATTCAAAACCGCGTCAATGCTCGGAATGGAAGCCATGCTGATAGGTCCGGGCGGCAGTCCCACGTACAAATAAGTGTTATAAGGCGAATCAAAAAACTTGTGATAATCGAGCACCCGCTTCGCCCCGAAATCGCGGGTGGCAAACACGCAGGTCGGGTCGGCTTGCAGCAACATATTGATTCGGAGGCGGTTGAGATAAACGCCCGCCATGCGCTGTTTTTCGGTATTTTGGTTGGTTTCGCGTTCCACGATGGAGGCGAGTGTATAAACTTCCGACAAGCTCAGATTCAGGCTATCGGCTTTGGCTTTGCGGTCATTTTTGCTCCAAAAAGCGTCGTGTTCCCGCATCATCCGCTCCATAAATTGCTCCGGGCTGGTATTCCAAAAAAACTCGTAAGTATTCGGAATGAAAAGCGACATCAGCGTCTGCTGATTGTAACCGAGGTCTGCCAGGTAAGTATCATTTTGAAAAAGCGCCATCAGACTTGCCGAGTCGGGTTCGATGAAGCGGGCTACTTTTTGCGCCAGGTCTTCGAGCAATCTTTCGTTGTTGAGCACAAGTTTTACCGGTTCCTGCTCGCCGGAGCGGAGGTGTTGCACCAGGCTTTTGTTGTTCCAGCCGGCTTCTATTTTAAATCTGCCGGCGCGCATAACGGGCTTCGCGTAGTTCATTTGCGCGGCGACTTCCTTAAAGGATTCGATATTTTTTAAAATCTGCAAACTGTCCAAAATCCGGACGACATCCTCGAAAGAAGAACCGGTGGGAATGTACAAAAACGGGTCGGCGAGATCGGATTTTACATTCGGCAACAAAAACGCCTTGTATTTCTGGTAACCAAACCAGCCTCCCAGCGCCGCCACAAAAAGGGCGGTCACCAAAACCGCCTTCCAAATATTCCTTTTTTGCTCCATCAATATTTTTTGCTTTTCAATAGTCCCCAGTCTCAAATCTGACAATCTAAAAATCTCAAATCTTGAATCAGTATTGCTCCTGCTCGTTTGGAAAATCTTTATTGCGCACGTCGCGGATATAAGCCTGCGTCGCCTCTTTCACCAAATCAAACAACTCCAGGTAACGCCGCAAAAACCTCGGTTGAAAATCTTTGGTGATGCCGAGCATATCGTGGGTGACGAGTACCTGCCCGTTGGCATGTTTTCCCGCGCCGATACCGATGGTCGGAATAACCAGACTTTCGGAAACTTGTTTGGTCAGCTTGGCCGGAATTTTTTCCAGCACGATGGCAAAGCAGCCGAGTTCCTGAAGCAACGCCGCGTCTTCCATCAGTTTTTGCGCTTCCGCCTCTTCTTTTGCGCGCACGGTGTAAGTGCCGAATTTGTAAATGGACTGGGGCGTGTGCCCGAGGTGCCCCATCACCGGTACGCCCGCCGACAGGATTCTTTTGACGGATTCCTGGATTTCGCTGCCGCCTTCCATTTTTACGCCGTGCGCCCCGGATTCTTTCATGATACGAATGGTGGATTCGAGCGCGAGCCTCGAATTACCCTGGTACGAACCAAAAGGCAAGTCCACAATCACCAGCGCCCTGCGCACCGCGCGCACCACTGCGGAGGCGTGATAAATCATTTCGTCCAAAGTGATGGGCAGGGTAGTTTCGTGTCCGGCCATGACATTGGAAGCCGAGTCGCCGACCAGGATGATGTCAATGCCTGCCTCGTCCAGAATCCGCGCCATCGAATAATCGTAGCCGGTGAGCATGGCGATTTTTTCGCCTTTGGACTTCATGGCTTGCAATACGTGTGTAGTGATTCTTTTTACCTCGTTGTGTACCGACATAAGGCAATTTTTTGCTTTGAAAAAATACCCAACCCGCCTGCCTCCCAGCATTTCGGGCGCAAGTTATTAATTTAGCTTTGGTTTTTTAAAACTCCTGATTTCAGCCTGGTTTGATTCCAAGGAAGAAATTTTTAAAGAATAAATCCGTCACATCCCCGTCAATGTTTTTGATAATCTTCGCACATTTGCCGCGCAAAAATTTACATTTGCGGCATGAAAAAGATACTTTACGCTTTATCCATAATTTTTGGCGGGTTATTTATTTCCTGCAACAATGACCTGGATTTGACTGCCGATTGGAAGGATATCCCGGTCGTGTACGGCATTTTATCAATCAACAACAGCACCCATTATCTTCGGATTGAGAAGGCTTTTCTTGATCCTGCAACGGGCGCGTACGAACTGGCGAAAATTCCCGATTCGCTCTATTATGCAGATGCGCGGGTAGAATTGGTGCGGGTGAGCAACGGCGCCGTTTTTCCGCTCACACGCGTGGACGGAAACCTGGAAGGTCTGGTCAGAGACACCGGCGTTTTTGCCAATGCGCCTAATTATTTGTATAAAATTTCCAATAGTCAGATCAATCTTCAAGGGGGTGAAGAAATGGAGTTGAGAATTTACAGAGGGGAAAATCTGCCGCCCGCAACTGCGCGGACGATAATTTTACCACAAATGGATTTTCAGCAAAACCGCCCTCCGGGGCTGATAAGCCGCTGGAATCAGCAAGTGCCTGTACGCGTGGGC
>CALMIT010000670.1 GCA_937864255.1 uncultured Saprospiraceae bacterium | reverse complement strand
CGCTTTTTCTCATCAATGCGCGTGAAAATAAGCTGCTGGAGGCACAGTTTAAACTGGCCAAATTGAAAGCCGAGCAGCGCAAGACGGAAGCAGCTTTGCGCTGGGCGACGGGGCGGCTGAATTGACGCTGGCCAAAATATGTTACACTCATTTTGAAAGTTTTAACCAAAAAGCCCCGACTTTAAAATTATTTCTAAAAAACGGCATTTTCCCTTTCTCCCCTTAATCCTACGCTAACTAAAACTTAACCACACTTAACCAAAGGCGTCTGCACTTTTGAGTCATCTTTTTTTCAAAACGAAAAAATTTACAAAAATGAAAAACACAATCTTTTTTGCAGCCCTGTTGACGCTATTCGCCACCCTGTCTGCCTCCGCCCAAACCACCCTCGGAATACGCACCGGACTCAATTTCAACACCATAAAAGCTACCGAAGGCCTCGAAGCAATAACGCCCGATTATAAATCTATCACCGCCTTTAATGTGGGCGCCGTTTCGGAGTTTGAATTTGGCGATTACTTCGCCGTACAACCCGAGTTGTCTTACACGGTAAAAGGATTTCGCCTGAAAGAACAGATGGACGTAAATATTTTTGACCTGCCGATACCCATCGGAGCCGAAGTCATTTCAAAATTCGGCTACCTCGAAATGCCGCTCCTCCTGAAAGGCAAAATCGGAAATGAAGTAGCAAAAGCGTACGTAATAGCCGGACCAGCTTTCGGTTATGCCACCGGCGGTCATTTGACCACGCGTGCAAAAGCCTTTTTCGAATTTGATCTTTTTGACACCAAAATAGATTTGGATCAGGTGGGTTATGAGCGCTGGGAAGTAAGCGGCGTGGTAGGCGCGGGCGCTGAGTTTAAAATCCCTTCCGGGAAAATTTTCTTCGATGCGCGTTACCAGCACGGTTTTACTGAATTGTACGACATTCCTTTCGTAAATGAACAATGGAAAAACCAGGGTATCTCGGTGAATGCCGGTTATATGCTCTCGTTTTGACAGTTTTAAAATAAAGTTGGTTAGTTAGAAATGCAGCCTCCGCCGGGATTTTCCGACGGAGGCTTTTTTGATTTCTGATTTTAAAAAAGTGCGAAAATGCGGTTTGCGTATTGAAAAAATTTGTACCTACCTTAGGGCGCTTTTTTGAAATTTTCATCCATGCCTGTTTTTAAATTGCCGGACGATCAGTTGGTTTTTCCGCATCCGGATCTGGCCGAACCGGACGGGCTGCTGGCATTGGGCGGCGATCTTTCATCCGAACGCCTGTTGCTCGCGTATAGCT
>CALMIT010000669.1 GCA_937864255.1 uncultured Saprospiraceae bacterium | reverse complement strand
AGGATTGAAAGAAGATGAGGAAGCAGCAAAACCGGTTATCGAACAATTTAAAAAAGAACACGAAAAAGAACTTTACGCCGACCTTGAAATCGTGGCAAACCACATTGACCACGTCAAAAAATTGGTCGGAGTCAATCACATCGGTTTCGGTTCTGATTTTGACGGCGTGGGCGATTCTTTACCTACCGGTTTGAAAGACGTTTCTATGTATCCGAATTTGATCTATACGCTGCTCAAACGCGGGTACACCGAAGAAGACATTGCCAAAATTTGTTATCAAAATACTTTCCGCGTGTGGCGCGAAGTGGAAAACGTAGCCAAACAATTGCAAAAGTAAAATGAAGGTACACCTGCTCACCGTCGGCGATGAAATACTCATCGGACAAATTGTGGATACCAACTCAGCCTGGATGGGACAGCAACTCAATCTGGCGGGCGCCGAAGTGGTAGAAATTTCGTCGGTCGGCGATGAAAAAACGGAAATTTTGGCCGGCATCCGACACGCTTTCAGTAATGCTGATTTGGTGCTGATGACCGGCGGACTCGGACCAACTAAAGACGACATTACAAAAGTTGCGCTCGCAGAATTTTTTGATGTGAAAATGGTTTTTGACCAGCCTACTTATGAGCGGATCGTGCGGATGTTTGAAATGCTCGGCAGGCCGACTTCCGAGGCGCACAAGCATCAATCTTACATGCCGTCCAACTCGCTTATTTTAAAAAATAAAATGGGCACGGCGCCCGGTATGTGGTTTGAATACGGTGAAAAAGTACTCGTTTCTATGCCCGGCGTGCCTTACGAAATGAAGTGGATAATGGAAAATGAAGTGCTGCCGCGCTTGAAAAATCGCTTTCTTTCCAGCCCGATTGCCCACCGGACGATACGAACAGCCGGAGCCGGCGAATCCCAACTCGCTTCCATGCTCGAATCTTTTGAAGACCATCTGCCGCCTTTTATAAAACTCGCTTACCTGCCCTCCCCGGCAAATGTAAAATTGCGCCTCACAGGAAGAAATAAGGACGAAAAAATGCTGCACGAGGTGCTGGATGAAAAAAAATCCGAGCTACTCGAAATCGTAAAAGATTACGCATACGGTTTTGAAGAAGAAGCCCTGGAAGCAGTAATCGGCAATATTTTAAAAGAAAAAAAACTTAGTCTGGCGACTGCGGAAAGTTGCACGGGCGGCTACCTGGCGCACCTGATAACGAGCGTACCCGGCTCGTCTGCTTATTACAAAGGCAGCATCATTGCTTATGCAAACGAGGTCAAAATACGTGAGCTGGGCGTAGCTGAACAAACTTTGGAAACACACGGCGCGGTAAGCGAGGAAACTGTAACAGCAATGGTACGAGGCGCTTTAAAAGTACTAAATACTGACTTGGCTGTTGCCACTTCCGGCATCGCCGGACCCGACGGCGGTACGCCGGAAAAGCCGGTGGGCACTATTTGGATTGCTGTAGGAAGCGAGGAAAAAATAATCACGCACAAACTCCAACCCGGAAAAGAGCGGATCAGAAATATCGAATACACAGCCACCTTTGCGCTGCACTTGCTTCACCGTTTTATTATTAGTTAAAAAATTATTTGTCAGATATTTCCACAGGTTTTCCACATCATTTTTTCATTCGCTTCTTGATACCAAAAAACGCAAAAACAAAGTAACCGAAAGCAAAACGAGCGCCATTGCCTGATGCCACACGCCCAAACCTACCGGCACCACGCCCACGCTATTGATAAGTGTAAAAATACCCAGCAAAACCTGCGCAATCAAAACCACCGCCCAAAGGCTCATTCCATTTTTAAAATAGACGCTTTCCGAGCTTCTGAAAAACTTTAGGATAAACCATAAACCACTGATTGTCAAAGCATAAGCGAGAAATCTATGCAAGACCTGAACCAAGGCCGGCATAAACGGATTTTTGTCATAATCCACCAAATGTTCGAACCGCCAATTGGATAGATCAAAAAACAGGGAAGGTATAAATTCAGAGTGCATAAGCGGCCAGGTTGGGTACACCAAAGCGGCTTTCATTCCCGACATCAGACCGCCTAGCATGATCTGGATACTGACCATGATTAGTAATGTATTTATCCACCTTTTCAACGAAGAATTGTGGAAAACCAATTTTGGAATTTTAAATACCCAAAAAATCGTCCAAAGCAGGTAGCAAAAAGTAATAATAGCCAGCGAAAGGGGCAGTGTGAGTTTGTAGGCATTGACCCAGGGGCGATTGACCAAACCGCTCGCCACCATGATCCAACCAAATGCAGCAACGATAGCGGCCAGTAATACAACAATGCCCAGCTTTCGCATCAGCGGGCGATCTATCCAGCCCTTTCGCCAAAAAATGAAAAAAGGAATGATAAACACAAAACCCATCAACCGCGCCCAGAGGCGGTGAAAATACTCCCAGAAATAAATGAATTTGAACTCGGGCAAGCTCATCCCCTGATTGATTTTTTGATACTGCGGCGTTTGTTGGTAGAGTTCAAATTCGTGCTGCCAGCCGGCTTCATTCATCGGTGGCAGGGCGCCGGTCACGATGTCCCATTTGGTGATGGAAAGCCCGGAGCCGGTCAGGCGTGTGACACCGCCTATGATGACCTGCAAGAAAATCATGACCAGACCGGTTATCAGCCATATTTTTAAAATGGATGGGTAAGATTTCATTTCTGTTTTCGACACAGTATGCAATTTTTGAAAAGGAAAACACAAAATTGTTTCGATTAAAAACAAAACAAAAATAAGCAAGCACCCGGCTGCTTTTCTCAATTCACGTTTTTAATACACAGTTAATATTCATTTTAAATAATTTCTTTTTTGCTTCGCATCATTATTAGTCGTGTTAATTTGTTGAAAATTATTTGAAAAGAAAATTGGAAAAATGGGTACTAAGGTTGGTTTGCAACTAACTAACAGTCCCTTCAAATAATCATACTTTCTTTTTCAAAGACTTATGAAATTTTCCACAGAATGTAGAAAATTGCTGTGGAGGAAAAATAGTTTTTTCGAGCCTGTCCGGTTATTCTTTTTTAACATAGAAAAGCACTTCGGCTTGTACACAATTTTGAAGGCAATCACCGGCAATTGCCTTTTTCAAAACTGCTGATCTTGATAAATGTGGAAAATGAAAAAGAAAATCCCCCGCGATTTCCACAAGCCAGGTTGAAAAAGTTTTTTTCATAAAAAATTGATTTACAATCTATTGAGAAAATTCACTACACGCTTTGTCAAAGATCAGCTTTCAAACTAAAGCACCAATTTGTTTTATTGGCTATTTTCGCCGCGTTTCAAAAATCAAACTTAAATTTTTTAACCATGATAAATTTAATCCTTTTTGGTCCTCCCGGTTCGGGCAAAGGCACGCAGGCTGCAAAGCTGATTGAGACATATAATTTGCTGCACATTTCCACCGGCGATTTGTTTCGCTACGAAATGGGCAACAATACGCCGCTGGGCCAAAAAGCAAAAAGCTACATGGAAAAAGGAGAATTGGTGCCCGATGAAGTGACTATCGGTATGTTGAAAAATAAAGTGGACGCCAATCCCGATGTGAACGGTTATATTTTTGACGGCTTTCCGCGCACCGTGAATCAGGCAAAAGCGCTGGATGATTTGCTGGAAGAAAAAGATACCGAAGTGACCGGGCTGGTGTCGCTGGAAGTGGACGACGAAGAAATTGTAAAAAGAATTATGCTGCGCGGCGTGACCTCCGGGCGTCCCGACGACAACGATGAAAGTATCGTCAGAACGCGCATAGATGTTTATAAAAATGAAACTTCGCCCGTTTTTGATTTTTATGCCCGCAAAGGAAAAGCGGTCAAAGTACCCGGGATGGGAACGATAGAAGAAATCTTCGACCGGCTTTGCTCGGAGATAGAAGATTTGAGATAATTATAAATTTGATTTGAGAAAATGTCGCTGTATCGAACAGATGCAGCGACATTTTTTATTGTGCTAACTTAGCGCCCGAATTTTTTTTGAAACAGAAAGAAAATGGCTGATCAGAATTTTGTGGATTATGTAAAAATCTGCTGCCGTTCAGGCCGGGGCGGGGCGGGTAGCGTGCATTTTCACCGCGAAAAATTTATCCCGAAAGGCGGCCCCGACGGCGGCGATGGCGGTCACGGCGGCAGTATTATTTTGAGGGGTAATAAACAAATGTGGACGCTTTTGCACCTGAAATACCGCAAACACGTGATCGCCGAACACGGCGAAAATGGAATGGGCGGCAATAAAACCGGCAAGAGCGGCGAAGATGTAATCCTGGATGTGCCGCTCGGTACAGTAGCCAAAGATGCTGAGACCGAAGAATTTCTTTTTGAAATAACTGAAGAGGGCGAAGAAAAAATACTGCTTTCGGGCGGTCGCGGAGGCTTGGGCAACACCCATTTCAAATCGGCTACCAACCAAACGCCTCGCTACGCTCAACCCGGCGAACCGGGTCAGGAAGAGTGGAAAATTTTAGAGTTAAAAGTTTTGGCTGACGTGGGATTGGTGGGTTTTCCGAATGCCGGAAAATCTACTTTGCTGGCGGCGCTAAGCGCCGCCAAACCCAAAATTGACAGTTATCCTTTTACTACGCTTGTACCCAATTTGGGTATCGTTTCTTATCGCGATAATCGCTCTTTTGTGATGGCTGATATTCCCGGCATCATTGAAAAGGCGCACGAAGGGAAAGGACTGGGGCATCGCTTTTTGCGGCATATCGAACGCAACTCGGTGTTGCTTTTTATGGTGCCCTGCGAGGCTGATCACATCGAAAAGCAATACGACATTTTGGTGAATGAACTGAAAATGTACAATGAAGAACTGCTCGACAAGCCGCGCGTACTTGCTATTACAAAAGCTGACTTGATAGATGAAGAATTAAAATCCCTGCTACTGCCTACAATTCCAAAAGATGTCCCTTTTGTTTTTATATCCGCCAATACAAATAAAGGTTTGATCGAACTGAAAGATTTGCTTTGGAAGGCGCTGAATGAGGTATGAAAAAAACGCCGGTGTTGCAACACCGGCGTTTTTTTCACTATATAAACCTTTCCAAATAAGGCGCGACAATATTTTTCAATGTGGTGAGCGCAAGGAATTTTGCATTTTCCGAACGTATATTTTTGTCTATAAAATACTCTTCAATACGCACTTGTGATTGATAATAAGCTGCCTTTAAAGTAGTCACCAGATCTTTGTGCATCGGGTCGGTCATTGCCCAGCCGTCCAGACTTTTCCACAAGGTTTCGTTCCAATCTTGTATTTTTTTCTCTTCTTCCGCATTCAGGGCTGCCGGCATCAAAAAAAGTTTTGCTCTTTCATTAGCTGCTTTTTCTACTTTTTCACGGTCGTAGCCCGCGCTGATATCAGAGGCTATCGTAGCCAGCATTTGTACTTCTTCTATTTCTACAAAATGATCGCAATGCTGGAAAGTATAAGCGTCATTTTGTCCGAATGCTTTTTGCGCCTCGGCAGGATTTTTTGAAAAAAACCAGCACGGCACAGCTATGCCCCTGTTTTTGGATTGAATGTATGCAAGGTGTTGTATCAATTGATTATAGTCTGTGTAAGCGTAGGTGGCGGTAATATCAAAAGGAGCATTTTTATCAGTGCCGAAAGTTTCTTTTATAGCGGCATTCATCCAGTCATTTACTTCTTTTGAAGCGCCTTTATTGCTGAAAGACCAGTAAGCGCGGTATGCTTTCGCAAGTGCGGATTTTGATTTTTCAAGCGTGGCGAGCGATGTTTCCGGCTTGTCGGACAATTGATTGATGGCTACCTGCAAAGGGTCGTCGGAAACAAAAACCAGCCGCGGCGCCCAATTGGGTTTGAGTAATTCATATTTCATCCACTGCCTGTTGGAAGCAATAAAATTTTCAAAACCTTTTTCGGTACTCGCTCCATAATAACCGTCGAGACTGCCCGCGTATGCTCCTTCTGATTTAAGTATTTTTTGTAGTTCCAGCGCGGCGGTTCTTTTAATATTGGCGCGGATGCTGGCGGCGGTTTCGCTTTTTTCAATAGGTGCTGGCGCCGGCTCAGTTTTCTTCTGCTCGGGCTGTTCGATGCTTTTGGGTGCAGCCGGTGTTTCCGGCTTTGGACTTTCTTCCGGCATTTTTACTTTACCGGTTTCAAAATCAGACAAAATATGCAGCAGGTTTTTTTTGACAGATCTTGGAAAAGCGCCTGCAAAGCCAGCATTTTTGGCAGCAGCCAAAACCTCTTTAACGTCTTCTCCGCCCACAAAAATTTTCAACTGATCGTCGTCTTGTTGAGCGTAAAGATTTTTTCCGGCTTTATAAAAATCAGCCCAGTTGACCGCTTTGCCGGGTGAGAGCGTGGCAATTTGTACCACCTGCATTTCTTCGCTTTTTGAAACATCCAGACTTTGTACAAAAGCATCCGGGAAGGCTTTATTCACTTTTGCGAGCGCAGCATCGGCGGCGCTTTTTTTGGAAAAACCGCCCATTGAAATCAACTGATAGTTGTTGGGCTGTTTTTCTGCGTACACAAAACCGTGTTCGCGTATATTATCAAAATCTTCGTGTTGAGCATTTACAAAAGCGCCGATTCTCACCAGGTAAACCGAGTCGGCAGCGCTTTGGGCATTTGAAATAAAAGGAAAAGCAAAAAAAAGTGTGGAAAACAGGAGTGCAAAAAGATTCTTTTTCATTCGATAATTTTTTGACTTACAACGGATTAAGCCGTTAGAAAATTGAGTAGCTTTTGTTTCTGATGCGATTTACAAAAGTGTGATTTTTTTTGCTTTCTGCAAAAATCCTAAAAAGCGCCCTCCCGACTTGCTTTAAGCTTTTTGGGCTTAGTTTTTGCCAATGGTAATTTCTGTCCCCCTCCGTATTTTGGATTTTCCTTTCCATCAGCAAATTTTCTGACTATGTTTTTAAAAAGGCTTTACCCGTTCCTTTTTGTTTTTATAATATTTGCCGGCTGCGGCAAAAAAGATTTTAACGAAGACTGCTGCGGTCTGGAGCCGCTGGCTGTTGAAATCAAAGAAGCCTACCTTTATCTGCCCAACGCTTTTACGCCCAACGGCGACGGATTGAACGATTATTTCATGCCTTTTACCAATAAGTTTATCTCAAAAATCCAGACTTTTAAAGTATTGCAAGACGGCAAAACGGTTTTTGAAAAAAATGATTTTTCACCCAACACCACTTATTTTGGCTGGAACGGCAAAGATGAAAGCGGTAAAGTCAACCAGGGAATTTTTGATTTTCAAATCCAGGTGCTTCACAAAAACGGCGAAACTTTTTCATACGAAGGCAAAGTTTGTTGCCGGTCCGAGTATCCGCTCAGTTGTGTAGAAAACGAAGGAAAATGTTTTTTCCCGAGTCAGCACGACGGTTCGGGAGGTCTGAACAAAAGCCTGCCTACCTGGGAAAGTTGTCAGTAAAACTACCATTCGGCATTCATTTCGGCGGGCTGTATTTTTCTTCTTTTCTTTTTCGTAAAATCGCCCGATTAATAACAATTTGATGCTGATGAAAAAACTCCTCTTTTTACTTCTCTTTTTTTCAAATTTCGCTTTTTCACAAAAAAGCGACGCGTATGTTTTTGCGAAAGTTGTTTTGGAAGGCAAATCCTTAAAAGAACTTTCATCGCTGGGTGTTGAAACCGATCACGGAGAACACGTTCCCGGAAAATATCTGGCCAATTATTTTTCCAAAACCGAATTGGAAAAAATAAAAGCGGCCGGCTTTCAGGTCAAAGTGGAAATAGAAGACTGGATTTCATTTTTTAAAAATCAAAATGTTGCCGTACGGATAGCGGACTGTCCCGAATTTCCTTCAAAAGAGTTTGAACACGATGTTCCTTCCAATTTCCAATTAGGCTCGCTGGCGGGTTATTTTACCTATGAAGAGATGTTGGCGCATCTGGACAATATGATTGAAAAGTACCCTGATTTAATTTCTTCCAGGTACGAAATCGGAAACTTCCGCACGCACGATAATCATCCTATTTACTGGTTTCGAATTTCTGACCAGCCCAATCAGGATGAGAATGAACCCGAAGTATTGTACACGGCTTTGCACCATGCGCGTGAGCCGGGCAGCCTCTCGCAGATGATTTATTTTATGTGGTACCTGCTTGAAAATTATGCCACTGACCCGCAGGTAAAATTTATTTTGGACAATACCGAATTATACTTTGTACCCTGCGTCAACCCCGACGGTTATCTTTATAATCAACTCACCGAACCCGAAGGCGGCGGACTGTGGCGAAAAAACAGAAGACCAAACTCCGACGGCTCCTATGGCGTGGATTTGAATAGAAATTATGGTTATGAATGGGGCTTTGATGATGCAGGCAGCTCGCCAAACAGGGAGTCGGAAACTTATCGCGGACCCGAACCTTTTTCAGAACCGGAGACCCAGGCGCTCAAGTTTTTTTGCGAAGAGCGCAATTTGCAGGTAGCGCTGAATTACCACACATTTGGAAATTTACTGGTTTATCCCTGGGGCTATTCTGACAAACCCACGGATGATTCTACCGCTTTCCGAACTTTTGCTGCAGGCATGACGCGTTACAATAGTTTTTTGCCGGGTACCGGCACTGAAACGGTTGGTTATACCACCAACGGAGATTCAGACGACTGGATGTATGGTGAAAATGTATCCAAAGAGCAGTTTTTTTCCATGACGCCGGAAATAGGCACGGGCGGTTTTTGGCCAAATGCTTCCACGATTATTCCTTTTGCAAGGTCTGTAGTTTGGCAAAATCTTGTGGCAGCGCTGATTGTGCATCATTTCGGATGGGTGGATGATTTGTCGGATCGAAAAATCAAAAATTTGAGCGGTAGCATTTCGTACCAAATCACAAGATCAGGGTTGAAAGACGGCGTATTCACGGTGGGACTGGAAGCTATCAGCCCCCAAATTATTTCTGTGGGTAGCCAGCGGGATTATTTTACAATGGCGCCTTTTGAACAAAAAACAGATTTTATCAACTTTTCTCTTGCTCCGACAACACAGCCCGGAACTGAATTGAAATTTGCACTTTGGATAAACAATGGCACGTTAACCTGGCGCGACACGTTGACCAAAATTTATACTGGCCAACGTCCGGTAGTTCTTTCGGATTCGGGGAACAATATGGACAACTGGAATACTTCCGCCAATGGCTGGAATATTGATAATCAGCTTTTTTTGTCAGCTCCGTCAAGCATAGGCGACTCGCCGGGTTTTGACTATTTTAATGATGCTGAAGTGGCAATGATTTTAAAAGAACCGCTGGATTTGTCGGAAGCTAAAAGTGCCAAATTAAACTTTTGGGCTACCTGGGAGATAGAAGCGCGCTACGATTATGTGCAGGTGAATGCTATCACTGACGGCAATGTATATACGCCGCTTTGCGGGCGTTATACCAAAACCGGCACGCGCCAGCAGGATGAAGGACAGCCCGTTTTTGACGGAAACCAACCTGTTTGGGTGGAGGAAGAAATGGACCTGGATGATTTTACGGGAGCATCGGAGGTGTTTTTGGAATTTAAAATTGTGTCCGATGAATTTGTCAACGGGCGGGGTTTTAATTTTGATAATCTGGAGTTGGAAATAGAATTATCAACAGGTACTCAAATCATTCCGTTCGATAAAAATAATTTTACCAGGATAGTTTTAAAACCTAATCCGGCTTCTGAAACGGTAGCTTTTTCAATCGAAAAAATAACGAACGGGCTAAATCCCGAACGACTTTTGATTTTCAATGCTTACGGCGGTTTGGTAGAACAGTTGAATATGAAAAACTCCGGCGGCGTGCAGTTGGATGTACAAAAATGGAATCCGGGATTGTATTTCTACCAGATGGTTTTTGAACAAAACTATACGCGATCCGGCCGGTTTTCAATACAGAGATAGTTTCTTGCATTTGTAAAAAAGAAAGAAGAAATTTTTTAAAAACAAAAGACTCTATTACATTTGCACCCCGATTGGTGGAAGCACCGGTCAAAAAAAATAATATCGCGGAGTGGAGCAGTTGGTAGCTCGTCGGGCTCATAACCCGAAGGCCGCAGGTTCAAGTCCTGCCTCCGCTACTAAGTTAAAGAGGGATTCGCTCGCGGGTTCCTCTTTTTTTTATAAACTGCTAAAATAACCCTTCCAAGATTTTTCGATACCCAATCAACCTGTTTTTTTACCCGTCCGGTTTTTTCCTTTCTTTGTTTATTCAAACAGTAATTTTTTTTTCCTTTTTTTAAACTTTGAAATTAAAAGACAAAAACTGTCAGGTATTTTTTACACAAAAAAGAATCTATGCGCTTTTTTAAAAAGCTTTTTTTGAATTTATTTTCTACATCAGCAGCAGGTCTCTACATTATTTTGTTTGCCATTTCTATCGGAGTCGCCACTTTTATCGAAAATGACTTTGGCACTAGTTCAGCTCAAAAAGTAATTTTTAAAACCAATTGGTTCGAGCTCATTTTGATTCTGTTTGGCATTTCTCTGGTTGTCAACATCTTCCGGTTCCGCCTTGCGCAACAGAAAAAATGGGCTTTATTAACTTTTCACGCCGCTATGATTGTAATATTAATCGGCGCCGGGGTGACGCGGTATTTTGGCAGCGAAGGTATGATGCATATTAGGGAAGGCAGCGCGTCCAACACATTTTTATCTTCCGAAACTTACCTGCAATTTCAAGTCAGTAAAAAAGGCAAAAAGTATTCTTTCGACGAGCCGATTCTATTTGCAACTTTGGGTGATAATCGTATCGAAAAATCTTATCTGATTGATAATCAAGAGCTTAATATTGAAGTAGTGGATTTTATGCCAAATCCTTCTGAAGTGATGGTGGATGACGATAAGGGTATTCCGGTTTTAAAAGTTGTTATAGCCGGTATGAACGGTCGTGAGGAATATCTCATAAAATATCGCGACAGGGTCAATATTTACGGTACCCTGTTCAATTTTGGAAATGCGGAAGATTCGCAGGCTTTTAATATCAAATATGAAAATGACAGCCTGTTTTTTCTTGCATCTGTGCCTTACATGCAAATGGTGATGGCTACGCAAAAAATAGACACAATACCGGCGGGAGGATATAATCCATTAATGCTGCGCAGCATGTATTCCAATGGACTTCAAAGCTTCGTTTTTGGCGCTTTCACGCCACAGGGAAAGGCTGAGGTTATTTCCACGTCACCCAAAATGACCGGCACCAGCAGCGGAGGTGTAAAAATGAAAGTCAGGTTTTCGGGAGAAGAAAAAGAACTCTTCGTGGTAGGTAGTCAGGGTATGGAAGGCAATCCTGCCAGAGTAAATTTTGGCGATGCGCAATTGTCGGTAGCTTATGGCTCCCGGCCCGTGGCACTTCCTTTTGCTATCAAACTGAATGATTTTATCATGGAAAGGTACCCGGGTACAAACAGCGCCTCTTCTTATGCCAGCGAAGTGACGCTTTCCGATCCGAGGAGTAACCTTGTGCGCGATCAGCGTATTTTTATGAATAATATTTTAAACTACGGAGGATACCGGTTTTTTCAATCTTCCTTTGATCAGGATGAACTTGGCACTTATCTGAGCGTAAACCACGATGCGCCGGGAACCTGGATTTCCTATATCGGTTATGCTCTACTAACCTTGGGAATGATTTTGACTTTATTCAGCAAAAAAAGCCGGTTTCAACAAATAGCTGAAAACATCAAAAGAATGCGGGCTTCGGAAAAAATATTGACTGCCTTTTTACTTGCTTTTTGCTGTTTTGGAATTACCGAAGCCGGTGCTTATGCGCCGCCGGTTTTGAATATGAAACCCATTGAAAAAGAGCACGCCAAAGCGTTCGGAGAATTGCTGGTGCAGGATTTTAAAGGGCGCATAAAACCGATGAATACTTTTGCCGGTGAATTTATGCGCAAGTTGGCTCGCACCGAAAACCTGTTTGGCCAAAATGCCGAGCAAATAGTTTTGGGTATGGCCGCAAATCCGGGCGAATGGTACTCGGCGCCGCTTGTAAAAATCGGGAAGCACGAAGAAATAAAAAGGATTCTCGGGGTGGAAGACGATTTTGCTGCATACAACGACTTTTTTGATGAAAGAGGCGCTTACAAATTGAAAGAGCAGGTAATGAATGCCTACAACCTGCAAGCACGTGATCGCGGCGTTTTTGACAAAGAAATCATCAAAATAGACGAAAAGGTCAACATCTGTAACCTGATTTTTTCGGGCAAGTTTTTTAATGTTTTTCCCGTTCCCGGGGATCCGAACCACGATTGGACATCGCCTGCCGACGAGGAACACAGCCACCAACAAGGACCGGGAAATTCCATCATTCAAAAATTTTACCCCGCCTACATTCCCGCCATTCAAAACGCACTGCAAATGGATGATTATAACCTGCCAGACAGAATGATAACCGAATTGAAACAATTTCAATTGAAAAAAGGCGGTGAGATTTTGCCGTCTTCTTCAAAAGTTAAGGCAGAGCTTTTACTCAATGAAATGAATGTATTTAGCAGGCTGGGCAAGCTTTATGGCATACTGGCACTGGCATTTTTGGCATTATTGTTTACCTCCGTTTTCAATCCCCGACTTAATTTAAAATATCCCGGACTTATTGCTTTCTGGTTGCTGGCTTTTGGTTTCGTGATGCACACGACGGGGCTTGGCTTGCGGTGGTATGTATCGGGCCGCGCTCCCTGGAGCAATGGTTATGAGTCCATGATTTATATCGGTTGGACGACCGTATTGGCCGGATTGGTTTTTGGCAGAAAGTCTTTCGGCGGACTGGCGGCCACCACTGCGCTCTCGGCTACCATTTTGATGGTGGCGGGTTTGAGTTTTCTTGACCCTGAAATCACACCTTTAGTCCCTGTATTAAAATCATACTGGCTGACCATACACGTCTCCTTGGAAGCCGGTAGCTACGGCTTTTTGATGCTTGGCGCCATCATCGGGGTGCTCAACTTGGTATTCATGATTTTTGGCAATCAGCACAACGGAGAAAAAGTGTACCGCATGGTAAAAGAAATGTCGCTGATCAGCGAGATAACGCTGATCGGAGGTTTATTTATGATCAGCATAGGTACTTACCTGGGTGGCGTCTGGGCAAATGAATCCTGGGGAAGATACTGGGGCTGGGATGCCAAAGAGACTTGGGCCTTGGTAACCATATTGGTCTATTCTTTCATTTTACACATGCGTTTTATTCCCGGCATGAGGGGGCTGTATGCTTTTAATGTGGCTACGCTATTTGGAATGGCCTCTGTGATGATGACTTATTTTGGCGTTAATTACTATTTATCCGGACTTCATTCTTACGCTGCCGGCGACCCGGTTCCGATACCGGTTTGGGTGTATTACGCTGTCATTTCTCTGACAACTATCAGTTTGCTGGCACTTTGGCGACACAAACAGTATCAAAAAGCGACCAAAAAAGTATAAGCAACTATTTCAAAACGGCGCCTTCCATAATCACGTCGTATTTGTAGCCGGCGCCAAAATCTTTATTGGTGGCAATAGTTCCTTCGAGCGTTACCACATGGCCGATAGGAATATTTTCATTTGTGGTGATGGTTAGTTCGACATCTTTTCCTGAGCCGTCTTGCAGGTGCACCCAATTTCTTCCCATAATCATCGGATTTATTTTCATGCATTTACCGGTTACTTTCAC
>CALMIT010000668.1 GCA_937864255.1 uncultured Saprospiraceae bacterium | reverse complement strand
GATGTTGTCCAAAAAATCGAGTGCATTCAGTTGGTCTTCTTCCTGCCTGCTTTTCAGTCCTTCAAAAACCGGCAGCACGTCTTCCGCCGCATAGCGCAGGGCGAGCAGGCGAAAAATCCGCTCGGCATTGCGCTCCAGCCGCCGCTGCAAAACTGCGATGAGTTCGCGGCGCGCATCGCGCATCGCTTCCGGCTCCTGCTTTTTCAGCGCCAGTGTCTGTTCAAAAATGATAGCGTAAGTCTCTTTAAAGCGCCGTGCCTCACGCTCCAGCAGCGTGTTGATGCGGTTATGTCCGAATTTAAGATAAGGCTGCTGCTCGCGGAGCCGGTTCAGGGTGCGCAGCGCCGACAGCCTGACCAGGTGTCCCTGACCGTTCAGGAGTTGGAAAAGTGCATCCACCGAGGGTTGCGTGCCTATTTTTTCCAATACCTCCGGCAGACTTTTCAGTATCTCGTCGTCGGTGGCGGGGTTGGCAGCCTGTGCCAGCAATTCTTTGATGATGTCGGCGCCGTAGTTGGCGAGTGCGGGGGTCGCCGCCTCCCGCAGTTTGTCTTCTTTCAAAAATTGAATCAGTGGCGGAATAAATTCCGGATTCAAAGTATAACCCGCCGAGGTGATTGCCTGCCTGCGTATTTCCAAATCCGGGTGTTCAAAATATTGCCCGATGACGGCGTCGAAGGCGGGTATGTTGGCGTACCCGATGGCTTTCAAAACGCCAATGGTATCAAATTTTTGCTTCGCCGCGTCCTGCCCGTTTTCCAGAGTTTTCAGACTTTTTTGAATTCGTTTTTTCAACTGAAAGACGGTTTTGAGTCTCGGATTGTCCTTCGTCTCTTTTGCCAGCGAAATCAAAGCTGCCGCCCGCACCCTTTCGTCGGAGTCGTTCAGGTAATTTTCCATAAAAGGCACCATCGTTTCGGGGCGGTGTTCGATGAGGTATTCAAACGCCTCTATTTTCACTTTTTGCGAAGCATCCTGCACCAGTTTTTCCGCCTCGCTGACGAGCGTGGGTTGTTTGTAAAAATAAAGGTTGCGCAGCGCCTCGGCTTTCACGTCGCTGCTGGGATGGCTGAGTTGCAGGCGAATGGCTTCGAAAAGGCGCGGGTCGGGTAGGGCGCGCGTTTTCACGAGCGCGGCAATTCTTTGCTGCTCGTCGCCGGTTTCCAGCACTTTTATCAGGTCGTTGATGACGGCGGCGCTTTTCAGGTCTATTTTTTTGCCGGAAGGGCGCGGCGTTTTTTGACCCATTTTTATTTTAAAAGATAATAAATATTCCTCGCGCACGCGGTAGGCAAAATAAGCCCAAAGTCCAATCAGCACGAGAATGATCAGGCTGATAAAACGGGTGGAAAGGTCAAGCCCGTTGACCAAAAAAATCAAAATCAGCCCGCTGATGCCCGTCGCCACGCTGTCCACAAAAACGTCAATAAAAGTTTTAGTCTGGTTTTTCACCTCGGCGGGAATCGGCATGATGAGCAGTTCCATCGCGGCTTTGTTGACCGATTGTTTGAGACTTCCGTCCGCCATTCTGATAAAAATAGCCGCCCACAAAACCGGGAAAAAGAAAAGAAAACCCGCGCCCATTGCGATGAAAAGCGGCAGAAACATCAGCGCCCGGCCTACACCGAGCGTGCTCACGATGCGCCGCGTAAAAAACAGTTGAATCAGCAGCGAAAGCACGTTAAAATTGGAATACCAAAATCCGAAAAAGGAGGTCAGTTCGTCGGGGTCGGGAATGCTGTCGGAGGCGACGGCGCTGTATTGATACTCCACGATTTTTGCCACCAACACGCTCAGCCCGTAGATTAGCGCGATGTATGTGAGGTGGCGCGAATTTAGAATCAGCTTGATCGGGTTTTGTGCGATGACCGGCACTCGTTTTTTCTGCTGGAAAGTGGATGGGTGATAGACGAGGTGGTCGCGCCACACTTTTCGGGTCCCGGGAAGGAAGATGAAAAGCAAAGGGGCCGCCACGAAAAGCAGATTTTCACTACCCAGCCACTCGGCGAGCAGGGTAGTGAGATAACCGCCGAAAATACCTCCGCCGATAGCGCCTGCCCCGATGAAACCAAAAAGCCGTTTGGCTTCGCGAGAGTTGAAAATGACGTTTGCCAAAATCCAAAATTGCGAGGCAGACAGCACCGCAAAAATGGACATCCAGATGTAAAAAAGGTACAAAACCCAATCTTCTATCAGATTGAAAACCAACAGCAATCCAAAAAAGCAAAGCGTTAGCACCGAAATCAGCGTGGTGAAAATAAAGATGCGCCCGAGCGATTTTTTTGCCAGTTGGCGGCCGTAAAAAGTAGTAACAGCCCCGGCAAAAATGGCGACCAGTAAATACACTTTCGGGAGCGATTCGACGCCAAATTTTGAAATGAAAAGTGAATTGACGGCAGGTTTGACAATCAGCAGCGCCGAGATATTGAGGAATATATTCAACTGCATCAGGAAGGCTCTGCAGAGTTCTCCCTGCCTGATGTCAAAAGTTTTTCTGGTGAATTGAATCAAAAATGCCCAAATGGAATCCATGCCGGCTGTCTGATTTTCAGTGGCGTCCAAATTCGGCAAAAACTACGGAGCGTGCTAATTTGAGCGGATTTTTTGTAGAATTTTTAAAAACAAAAGCAGGCAAATTTCTCGCTGAGGCGCGGAATGCGCAGCGAGAAATTCCATATTTCCGTATTTTTTAAATGCTTATTTCGTCGCGAGTTGCAGGTTTTGCGACTTGATTACTTCTTCCACGGCGCTGACCAATTCACGCATGATGCGTTCGCCTTCTTCGTCTTCGGCAAGCGCCACGAGAATGTATTTATGCCACTCGTCGCCCCACACCAGGATAGAGTCAGAATGGAAATTTTGCCAGGAGCCGGATTTGCGGTAAAGTTTTGCGGTGGGCGCCACCCTGTCCAGCGTATTGACAAATTTGTGGTGCAATTGCGGGTCAACCATAAAATCAAGCATCTGACGCGAACGCTCAAAACTCACCAGCTTGCCGAACGCCAGCATGTAGTAAAAACGGCACACCTGATTGACCGTGGCAGCGTGGCTCAGACCTTTGAGCGGGTCGGGGTTTTTGCCGCCGGTAGCGGCGTATCTTTTACCTACCCACAATCCGCCGCCGTTATCGCGGTCGTAAAATTCATATCGCGGGTCGGTCAGTACTTTTTCGATTTTTTTATAACCCAGCCGGTCTATCATGCGCGTGGAAGCGTGATTGTCCGATTTGCTGATCATCAGACGCATGTCCTGAAGTACCTCTCTGGTTTCTTTGAGTTCGCCTTTTTCGAGGGCGTCGGTAGCTGCCAGCAGCACGGCGATTTTAGGAAGGCTGGCGGCGTACATCATTTCATTGCCGTTTATGGCGGCGTATTTTACATTCAGCGGGTCGTTCAAATCCACCACCCCCACGGCCAGTTTTTTCTGGGAAATGAGCGTTTTCCATTTTTTATTTTCTGCCAGCCGCTGTACCAGTTTTTGTTGAAAAGTCAGATCGTGCGCATCGTCGAGCGGCTCGGTGTATTGAAAAGGAAGGATTATGGGCAGGTCGGTATTTGAGAATTTCTGGGCATTCGTTGCGACGGAAAACGATAGCAAAGCAAACGCTATCAGGGTTTTTCTACCAAGCATAGGTTAGTTAGTTTTTTGTAAATCCTAAAAAAATTGCCAGGAAATTTGGGATTGGCGCGAAAGCGGGTAGCAAAACGAAGCTAAATCGCGCGTGTTTTATATTTTTTAAAAATTAATTTCTAAAAATAGAAAAACAGCCAGGGCGCGCAAAAATAATAAATCCGGGCATTTTCAGCGCCATTCTGCGCTCTCGCTGCATTTTTTTCCTGTTTTTTAACTATTTCCCGATTTTAGAAAACTGACAAACAGCAGCATCCAGCCTGTCAGCAAAAAAATACCACCGAGAGGCGTGACCGGTCCGAGCCAGGTCCAGGACTGGATGCCTAAAATTTCGCGACAAGCCAGCAGGTAAATGGAGCCGCTGAAAAAAATCACCCCCGCAATAAAGAGCGTGCCGGCGAGGTTGAAAATACGCGACTTGAAATCGCGGCTCAAAATGCCGGCGAGCAGCAATGCCAGCCCGTGATAAAACTGGTACCTGACCCCGGTTTCAAAAGAAACGAGCCTTTCCGGTTCCAAAAGCGCTTTGAGACCGTGCGCGCCAAAAGCGCCCAAAGCGACCGCCAAAAAGCAAAAAATAGCTCCGATTTTAAGAAATTTTCCGTTCATGTGTTTTCGATTTTTGAATCTGCAATCCTTGCGTAAATTTAGCCGCACAAGTGGAATAACCGAAATGAAAAAAAATATTTACCTGATTTTTATTTTGCTGACGGCTTTGGTGACGGCGCTCTTGCTGGCGCCCGGTTTTTTTCGCTTTCCGTTTCTGGACATTGATCCGCTGGAGGCAATTCCGGCGGACTCATACCTGATTTTTGAAATGGATACAAAAAAATTGTCTGCGCCGGAGACCGTTTTTTTTGACGAAACCATCCGCAAGAATTGGGAAGAAATAAGCGCCTTTCTGCCAAAAAATATTAAAA
>CALMIT010000667.1 GCA_937864255.1 uncultured Saprospiraceae bacterium | reverse complement strand
TGGCACCAGAAAGTGCGCATCGAAAGAGCGCATTCGACAGACAAGTACGGCGATATTTTTGTGGATACAAATAAGAGCATGGAAGTATATCGCAAATGGCTGGAAATGGCGCGTCCCGCGCCCGGTCCAAACGGACTCCGCCGCCCGCTTTGGATGAAACGCGCCCTGCGTCCGGCAGAAGAAACTTTTTATATTAAAGACTGATTTTAAAATCGCCAAAAGGCTTCATTTCAAAGGTTTTGAGATGAGGCCTTTTCGTTTCAAAAAAAATCCGGGGATTTTCGTGTCGGACAGTTTTCGTTTTTGAAAACCTTTTTCCATACCTTTGCGCATGGAACCAAAAAAAAATCAAACCATCTCTTCCGAAGCCAAATTCATTGGCGATTCCCTCACCTTCGACGACGTTTTATTAGTGCCTTCCTACTCGGAAGTGTTGCCGCGCGAGGTAGATGTTTCAACCCAATTGACACGCGATTTACGCATTAATATTCCCATCGTATCGGCTGCAATGGACACCGTTACCGAAAAACAACTGGCCATCGCGCTTGCCCGCCAGGGAGGTATCGGCATCATCCACAAAAACATGACGATAGAAGAGCAGGCTGAACAAGTGCGCAGCGTAAAACGCTCCGAAAGCGGTATGATACTCGATCCGGTCACGCTTCACCCGGACGCCACTTTGGGCGACGCTTTGACTTTGATGAAAAAATTCAGCATTGGCGGAATTCCGATTGTGGATCAAAATCAAAAACTGATCGGCATTTTGACTAATCGCGACCTGCGTTTTGAAACCAACCTCGGCAGAACCGTGAGCGAACTTATGACCAAAGAAAAGCTCGTAACGGCTCCCATCGGCACCGATTTGAAAATGGCGCGGGATATTTTACAGCGCAATAAAATCGAAAAATTGCCGGTCGTGGACGAGTTTCACAAACTGGTCGGTTTGATTACTTATAAAGATATTATGAAAGTGCAGGACTATCCGAATTCCTGCAAAGATTCATATGGGCGATTGGTGGTGGGCGCTGCGGTGGGCGTCACGCGCGACATGATCGAAAGAGTAGATGCACTGGTGTCGGTAGGCGTGGACGTGGTTTGCGTAGATACGGCGCACGGACACTCAATGGGCGTTTTGGAGTCTATTCGCGAATTGAAAAATCAATACCCGGATTTGCAGGTGGTGGGCGGAAATGTCGCCTCGGCAGAAGGCGCTAAAGCGCTGGCCGATGCGGGCGCCGACGGAGTAAAAGTGGGCGTTGGGCCGGGAAGTATTTGTACTACAAGAATTGTAGCCGGGGTCGGCGTACCGCAATTGACGGCAATTTATAATGCTGCGCAGGGATTGAAAAATACAGGCGTGCCCGTGATAGGCGACGGCGGCATCCGCTATTCCGGCGATATTGTAAAAGCGCTGGCCGCCGGGGCGAGTACTATTATGGCGGGTTCATTATTTGCCGGCGTGGAAGAAGCGCCGGGAGAAACTATCATTTTTGACGGGCGGAAATTCAAAGTTTACAGGGGGATGGGTTCGCTGAGCGCGATGGCGATGGGTAGCAAAGACCGCTATTTTCAAGATGTGGAAGACGATATCAAAAAACTGGTGCCGGAAGGAATCGAAGGGCGAGTGCCTTATAAAGGAACTTTGGCGGAAGTGATGGTACAAAATATCGGCGGATTGAGAGCGGGCATGGGCTACTGCGGCGCGGGTACCATCAAAGAACTTCAACAGGCAAAATTTGTCAGAATCACCAACGCGGGCTATCTGGAAAGTCACCCGCACAATATCACGATCACCAAAGAAGCGCCTAATTACAGCCGCAGGTAAGTAACCGGGGTTAGAATTTTTTTAAAACGGCTTTTTGATAATTGGTCAGTGGAAAACTTTTTACGACGGGAATTTCTTCGCCTTCGTGCGTGACGCCGCCTGTGGTATTGGCAGGCTCGGCTTTGCCAGCTAAAATTTCAAAGACCAAATTTTCTCCCTGTTTTTCTGTTCTGGTGAGAATTGTGCTGCCCAGCACTTCAAATTGCTCGTATAAAACGCCGCCCAGCAAGTATGCGTCAAGTATGATCGAATTCTCTTCGTCTATTTCATACCGCCCTTTTGACGCGTCTTTAATTTTCAAAAAATATTTCCTTTCGTCGCGGATAGTATCTGCTTTATAAATAATTGTCCACGTATAAGTCAGGCTGTCTAAAGGCTGAATGTGCAATTCCATGCCAATCGTTTGGGCTTTTCCTTTTGCATTAAAAATTTCCAAATCACCCTTCCAGTTACCAACCCAACTTTGCGGAAATTCAGCTTGGCTTTTCGATGTAGCCGGTAAAAATTGAATAATCAAAAAGACTATTTGAAAGCTATATTTTAAAAAATGAAAACGCATCGGCATGATTTTAAAAACAAAAAGCAGATTAGAAACCGATGTATCTAATCTGCTTTTCAGGAGGTAAAAATAGTTTTTTAGTTGGACGAAGCCGGCAATTGAATGCCCAATTTATCCATTACCATTTTCGTGAGATCAAGCGCTTCATCGGCGTAAAGTAAAATGCCCGTTCCCGGACTTGCGTCGAAAACAAATTGAAAACCGTTTTCTTTTGCTACGTCCTGGATGGCTTTGTTTACTTTATCCAAAATCGGGTTTAACAGTTCGCCTCTTTTCTCACCCACTTTTGCCTGCATTTCCTGCTCAAACTGCGCGATTTCGGCTTCTTTGGTGCGGAGCTTTTTGGCTTCTTCGTCAAGTTGCTTAGGTGAAAACGCTCCCTCTTGTTCTTTTTTTTGCACCTCCTGATATTTCATTTGCAACTCTTCCACCATCTTTTTTCCTTTCTCCTGATATTGTTTCTGAGTCACTTCCAGTGTTGACTCTGCCTGTTTCATTTCAGGCATAAGCGCCAGCACGGCCGTGGAATTCAAGTATCCAAACTTTTGTGCTCCGGCTGTCATTGCCGAAAAAACAAAAACAACAAGCAGGCCTCCCAATTTAAAAAACTGCTTCATGGTTATATTACTGATTTTAGAATGATGAATAAAAATCATGAGCCGGTTTGTGTCCCAGCCGAAAATGTCCGCAAAAATAGATTTTTATTACTTTTTCGCTCCCAATTGTTTTAAAATATCGTCCGTCTTGTCGTAACGCGGATTGGAAAAAATAATACCGGCGCTACTTCCTTTGTCAAAAATAAAATCAAATGCATTTTCATTGGCGTAAGATTCGATGGCTCCGTACACTTTATCCTGTATGGGTTGAACCAGTTCCTGGCGTTTTTTGAAAAGATCGCCGTCAGGTCCAAATTTTACTTTTTGTTTTTCGCGAACATCTTTTTCTTTTTCCATGATTTCATCTTCGCGTTGTTTACGTTGCTCATCACTCAAAAGTACCTGCTCAGCCTGGTAGCGGTTGTACAAACCTTTGATTACGTCATAATCCTGAGCGATTTCCTGGCGCCATTGAGCGGCAATTTTTTCAAGGTCTTCTTGTGCTTTATTGTACTCGCCCAGATTTTCTAAAATTTTTGAAACGTCCACATAGGCGATTTTTTGTGAAAAAGATAGAGTCGCCAAAAAGAGTAGAAGTCCAAGTGTACTTGCAAGTTTCTTCATCATAATTTGATTGTGTTTTTCCGGTTGAGAAAAATTATTTCCGTATTTGAAAATTTAGCGTCAAAACGAACAGCCAGCCAAAAATACATTTTTATTAAATGCAACAGCCGTTTAGACCTTCGAAGCATTTTTTTCGTCACGCCGTCTATTTATTTTCTTTTTTATACAAACAGCGCTAAATGCTTCATTCAGAATAACTTAATTGGTTTTAAAAGCTTTAACCCAATCTTTCTTTTAACTTACGTTTAACGGCCATTTACCTGTTTTGAAAAATATCGGACGAGTACTAAGAACCGCGCAAAAGAAAATCCTTAGCCCGAAATTTTATCTTTACCTCAAAAAATAAACCAGATACATTTTTGATGCAATCCTACCATTCTATCTCTCCGGAACACCTGAGCATTGAACGCGTGACAGAAGTAATCACCAGCGGACTTTCTCTTGATTTTTCAAAAGAAAGTGAATACTTAATTGAAGCCAATCGCCGGTTTTTGGAAAACAAACTGAAAAATTCAAATCAAAATTTTTACGGGATAAATACCGGCTTCGGCTCTTTGTGTGATATTCGGATTTCGAATGATGAACTGGAACAACTCCAGGAAAATCTTGTCAAATCGCACGCCGCCGGCGTAGGTGAAGAAGTGCCGCAGGAAATAATAAAAATCATGCTCCTGCTTAAAATCCAGAGCCTTGCCCTTGGTCATTCGGGTATTAGAATGGTGACGATAAAAATGCTCGCGGATTTTTTCAATCTTGACATTATACCTGTTGTCTATCAATTAGGCTCACTAGGCGCATCGGGTGATTTGGCGCCGCTGGCTCATTTGAGCCTTCCCCTGATTGGTTTGGGGGAAGTTTATTTTAAAGGCGAACGCATGGCTGCGCCGAATGCGCTGAAAGCAGCGTCTTTGCAACCGATCAAATTACAGGCAAAAGAGGGACTCGCTTTGTTGAACGGTACTCAGTTTTCGGCGGCTTACGGCGTATGGTGCCTGTCTGAAATGAAGCGCTGGTTTGAAATAGCCAATCTCTGCGCTGCTCTATCTATGGAAGCTTTTAATTGTCACACCTCGCCGTTTGATGAGCGATTGCAAAAAATCCGGCCACATGAAGGACAATTGAAAGTTGCCGAAAGAATTCGAGACTTGCGCGCAAATAGCCCGATTGCTGAAAAAGAAAAAATACACGTGCAGGATCCTTACGCGTTTCGCTGTGTGCCGCAAGTACATGGCGCCACGTGGGGCGTTTTATCGCATGTAGAGCAAGTATTTCTTACTGAAATAAATTCGGCTACCGACAATCCTGTAATTTTTCACGAAACTGACGCCATTCTGTCCGGCGGAAATTTTCACGCTCAGCCTTTAGCCCTTGCGCTTGATTATTTTGGTATCGGAGTTTCCGAATTGGGCAATATTTCCGAAAGGCGAACTTTTCAATTAATATCAGGCTTGCGTGGTTTGCCGGCATTCCTGATTCGTCAGCCCGGTTTGCATTCTGGATTGATGATCGCGCAATACACCGCGGCGTCTGTTGTGAGTCAAAACAAACAACTGTGTACTCCTGCCTCGGTAGATTCTATCGTATCCAGCAATGGCCAGGAAGATCACGTGAGCATGGCTGCCAACGCTGCCACAAAATCTTACAGAATCGTACAAAACCTGAAACAAGTGTTGGCTATAGAATGGATGACAGCCGCCCAAGCGCTGGAATTCAGACGGCCGGAATTATCTTCTCCAAAACTGGAAAGTATTTTGAGCGCTTATCGCAAAATCGTACCTGCCCTGGAAAGCGACCGGGTGATAAGTACCGACATTGAAAAAACGGTAAATTTTCTGCAAACACTTACCCCACCCGAGTAAAAAAATAGAGGCTATCTCTATGAGACAGCCTCTAATGCACTATGAGAAAACAAAAAAATAACCTTGAAATTGTCAGCTTCCGGGATTAGAAACGGCGAGGTACTTTTCCAGCGCCATTGTCATGGAAGGAGCATCGGGAACGGGAGCCATGATATTGATAGTCAAACCATAATCTTCCACTGCTTTGCCCGTGCTGTTGCCAAAAACTGCAATACGCGTATCGTTTTGCTTAAAATCCGGGAAATTGTCGTACAAAGATTTGATGCCCAACGGACTAAAAAACACCAATACATCGTAAGTAATATCTTTCAAATCTGACAAATCGCTGCTTACTGTCTGATACATCAGCGCTTCCTGCCAGTTGAATTTATTATCATTCAAAAAAGTTGAAACTTCTTTGGCGCCTAAATTCGAACAGGGAAGCAGAAAACGCTCATTTTCTCTGTGTTTCATCATATATGGGCGCAAATCTTCAATGGTTTTTTTGCCTGGAAAAACTTTGCGCTTGCGATAAACAATGAACTTTTGCAGATAATTGGCTATAGCTTCGGAAATGCAGAAATACTTGGTATCTTCTGACATTTTAACCCGCATTTCTTCGCATAAGCGAAAAAAATGATCTACTGCATTTTTACTCGTAAAAATGATAGCAGTGAATTCGTCCGGACGGGTGCGTTGTCTTCTGAATTCTTTCGTACTAACACCTTCCACATGAATAAATGGTCGCCAATCAATCGTAATTCCGTATTTTTTCTCCAATTCGTAGTAGGGAGAGCGCTCAGGTTTGGGTTGGGAGACTAAGATAGTTCTCACCGGTTTTATGGCTTCTCCGTTCGCTTTACCGTTTGATGCCATTCTCAAATGTCAATTTAGTTAGGTAATTGAAATCCTGAATTAAGTGAAATCAACTTTATGAGTACTAAAACAGGAGCAACTTCGACGGCGCAAAGATACAACAAAAAGTGAAATTTATGAACTGCTATAAACCTGCCGCCAACAAACAGGGCGCGCAGAGATCTGAATAAATAAATCACCAGTAACAAGCCGACAGCACCATATACAGCGCCATTTATGATCTCTGCCGAACCGTAACTAATGGCAATATTAAAAGGCACCAAAAGAATGCCCGTCATAATATTAAAAACCACAATAGTAAAACTATACACCCGCATTTCTTTTTCTATCGGAAAAACCCACCCCAAAAATGCAATAGCAAAGTGCTTCAAGATGAATATTCCACTAACTATGGCCATGCAGGCAAGCAACATCCACCAATAACTTTCAAATAGCTCTACTTTTAAATATTTCAAAATCAGGTATAAAAACACGCCTGCATTGAATAAAAACATAAAATACAGCAAACGGTAAGGAATAAGCACCACCGCACCTTGCTCGCGGTGAAGCTGATTAAGCAGATTGTCATTGATAAAAGCCTTGTAAACCTTACCGATAACGGGCCGCAAAAGTGTGACCAATAAGGTCAACAAAATCAGCATAGTCAGTATTACGCCAAATAGGAAAGCGCTGTCGGGGTGCGTTTCTGACAGCGGCTGAACGCCAGAGGGACGCTGCTGTATTTGTGGCGCTATGGGCGCAGGTTCGGGTTTTTCGAGCGGTATGTCTTCCCGGATGTCAAAAGGATTTCCCGTCGCAGCATTTTTTTCTGCCGCCGTATCTTTTGATACTTTCAGGCGCGGCGAAAGCTCAAACGGGTTTTGTTGTCCGTTTAGCAAGACCGGAAAAAAAATCCATCCGAAAAAAAACCAAAAAACCGGGCGCTTCAATTTTTCTGACATGCCGCAAAGGTAGCAGTTCCTTTTTCAAGTTTTTAAAGGATAAATTGAATTTTATACCCACGAACCAAATAAAAAAGTTTGTAAACTTGCCTGATTCATTGGCAGTATTCACCTCTCGTATGAAAGACTTATTTCTGACGCGGCGCTTTTTCCAACTATTCGGCGTATGTACCGGGCTTTTCGTACTCGGTTTTCCTATCGGCTGGATTTTCCCGCTGGCAAAATTGGTTTTGGCCGGAGCGCTGACTTTGTTCTTTTTTGATACTTACCTGCTTTTTTCAAAAAAAACAAAAATTGCCGGAGAGCGAAAATTGCCCAAATTACTTTCACTCGGCGATCCTAATCAGGTGCAAATCATTTTAAAAAATTTTTCTTCGCTGGATTTGAATCTGACGATCGTGGACGAATTGCCGGTACAATTTCAAAAAAGAGATTTTGAAATTGAAAAGAAAATACGCGCCGGAGAAACACAACTTTTCAGCTACGAACTGACTCCGGTGGAGCGCGGCGAATACAATTTTGGCAAAATCATTATTTACGCAAGTACTTCGTGGAGCCTGGTACAAAGGCGATTTGAAATAAATGCCGGAGCCGATGTCGGCGTGTTTCCTTCCATCATTCAAATGAAAAAATTCGAATTAAAGGCTTTTTCCAAAACTTCGCGGCAGGAAGGAATCAAAAAAATAAGGCGACTCGGACACAGTTACGAGTTTGAGCAAATCAAAAATTATGTGCAGGGCGACGACTACCGCAGCGTAAACTGGAAAGCAACGGGACGCAGAAACGAATTGATGGTGAATCAGTACGAAGACGAGCGCTCTCAGCAAATTTACTGCGTAATAGACAAAAGCCGGGTCATGAAAATGCCTTTCAACGGAATGAGCCTGCTGGACTACGCCATCAACACCAGTCTGGTCATTTCCAATATTGCATTGCAAAAATATGACCGCGTGGGATTGCTGAGTTTTTCCGACATCATCGGCACCGTCATAAAAGCAGACCGAAAAAGTGGGCAGTTGAACAAAATATTAAACGCACTTTACAAAGAAAAAGAACATCCGCTGGAAGCAAACTACGAGTTGTTGTACTACGCCAGCCGTAAGCTCATCCTGCATCGAAGCCTGATTTTTTTATTTACCAATTTTGAAAGCACGTATGCACTGGAAAGGGTGCTGCCAATCCTGCGCAGGATTAACAAGTTTCATCTTCTGATCCCGGTTTTTTTTGAAAACACGGAAATCAAAGATTTTGCTACGGGCGAGGTACACAGCCTGGAAGGTATTTATCACCAAACGGTGGCTCAAAAGTTTGTATCCGAAAAATCACAGATGGTGCAACAATTGCAGCAATACGGCATACAATCCATCCTGACCCGCCCGGAAGATTTGTCGTTGAATGCCGTTAATAAATATCTGGAATTAAAAGCGCGCGGGTTGATTTAAAACCTGTAAAATTCAGGCATTTCTAAACCCCGCCTTTGTTTTCTTGTTTTTACTTTTGAGAAAAATTGTTTCAATTAATAAAAAACCTGATAAATCATGATTTCCAAAAAAATGGAAAAAGCGCTCAATGAACAAATAGCCATGGAAGGATACGCCTCATTTTTATACCTTTCAATGGCTTCCTGGTGCGACAAAGCAGGAATGATGGGCAGTAAAGATTTTATGCGCAGGCAGTCGGAGGAAGAAAGAATGCACATGTTGAAAATTTTTGATTACATCAGCGAGGTGGATGGTCACGCACTTTCACCGGCCATTCCGCAACCCGCCCACGATTTCGTTTCTATAAAAAAAGTGTTTGAAGAGGTATATACCCACGAGCAAAAAGTGACCAACTCTATTCACAAATTAGTTGATCTCGCTTATAAGGAAGAAGACTACACCACGCTTCATTTTTTGCAATGGTATGTGGCGGAGCAAAAAGAAGAAGAAGCCCTGATGCGCACCATTCTCGACCGCATAAAAATCATCGGCGACGGCCCGCAAAGCCTTTATTTCATAGATAAAGAAATACAGGACATAAATGTAGCCGCCAAAAAAGCAGAAGCCGCCGAAGCCGGCGCATAAATTCAAAAAAAGAACCCTCCGCACCAAAAAGATGCGGAGGGTTTCCCATAA
>CALMIT010000666.1 GCA_937864255.1 uncultured Saprospiraceae bacterium | reverse complement strand
GACCCGACGATGTTGACAGCCTGGATAAGATTTTCAAAAAGGGAGGCGAATTCTGCAAAAATGAGCGCCAAAACGCCCCAACCCACCGTAAACCATTTGGATGCGCTGAGATAATGCCGATCCGTTTCTTCGGGTTTGAAATTGCGGCGATAAATATCCACCACAGTCGTGGTCGCCAGCGCATTTAGCTCGGAAGAAATAGACGACATCGCCGCCGAAAAGATGACTGCGAGCAACAAACCCACCAATCCCGCCGGCAGATAATTGATTACAAAAGTGATAAAGACATAATCGTCGTCTTTGGTTTCTGCGGCCGGATTTACTTTTTTGATCAGCTCGTCCGCAGCTTTTTGTATATTCAGGTCTTGAGTTTTGAGTACTTCCAGGCTGCCTTCGGCAGCAGTTATGGCAGCAGCGTCTCCTCCGTTGATTTCATCCATCAGCCGGCGCACAGCCACCTGTTTTTCGGTAAAAATTTTTGTGTGTTCAGTTTCCAGTTTTTCATAATCAGCGGCATAAGCCGAATTTTGAACCTGTGCTACATTGGCTGTATTGAAATGCAAGGGCGGTTTTTCAAACTGGAAAAAAACAAAAACCAAAATACCCACAAAAAGTACCAGAAACTGCATCGGTACTTTGATGATGCCGTTGAAAAGTAATCCGAGCCGGCTTTCGGAAAGCGACTTGCCGGAAAGGTAGCGCTGCACCTGCGACTGGTCGGTGCCGAAATATGACAGGAAAAGAAACACACCGCCCAGCATGCCCGACCAAAAAGTATAACGATTTTCAAGATTGAATGAAAAATCAACCACGTTTAGTTTGCCCATTTTGCCTGCCACGCCCACGGCTTCACCGAAAGAAACATCCGAGGGCAGTTTGAAAACCAGGATGATAGCTGCGATGACCATACCCAGCAAAATCACGATCATTTGTTGCTTTTGCGTCACGCTCACCGCTTTTGTTCCTCCGATTACGGTATAAATAATCACCAGCGCGCCCATAAATAAATTGGTAACCGTAAGGCTCCAGCCCAAAATGGAAGACAAAATAATAGCCGGCGCATAAATGGTAATACCGGCCGCCATACCCCGCGAAATCAGGAAAAGTACGGCTGTGAAGGATCGGGTTTTCAAATCAAACCGTCCTTCCAGGTATTCATAAGCCGTATAAACATTGAGCCGGTAATAAATGGGCAGGAAAAAAATACATAGAATGACCATAGCCACCGGCATTCCAAAATAAAACTGTGCGAAGCGCATACCGTCCGAAAATGCCTGACCCGGCGTGGAAAGAAAAGTGATGGCGCTCGCCTGTGTAGCCATGATGGAGAGTCCGATGGTCCACCAGGGCAGGTCTCTATCGCCGAGTAAGTAACTTTTAATACTATTTACGCTGCGCGTTTTCCACACTCCGTAGAGTACGATACTGAGCAACGTCCCAAGCATCACTATCCAGTCTAAAATATTCATAATCGGGGTTTTAGGCAGTAGGTATTTTAAGAATATATTTTCATGAACAGCCAAAACAGAAAAATGATGACTGCATGAAGTATGAGTACAGCGATGTACAATTTTTTCCAGGTACCGAATATGGGCGGCGCTTCATCCTGAAAATCCTGATTTTTGTTATCGTCCATTTCGAGGTTTTTTACGATTTCGGGGCAGAAGGTTTTGCCTTTCAGTCAAAAATAGCTTTTTAAAAAAACCAGTTGCTTAATTTTCGGGGCGATTCGCTTTTTTTGAAATAAAAAATAAAATTCAAATGGAAAATTATCCCGAAAAAGTACTCGAGGCGATGGTAGCGCAGGTAAAATTCAGACTCCAGGAAGAAAGTGTGCCGCGCATCAAAAAATGCCTCGCCCAACTCACACTCGAAGAAGTGTGGTTTCGTCCGAACGAAAATGTGGTCAGCGTGGGCAATCTCATTTTGCACCTTTGCGGAAATTTGTGGCAATGGGTGTTGACAGGATTGGGCGGCGCGCCCGATCACCGCGTACGACAGGATGAATTTGACGAGCGCGGGCCTATTCCCGTCGAAACGCTGCTGCGCGATTTGGATGAAGTGATGCGGCAATTAAACGAGGTATTGGACAAACGGACCCC
>CALMIT010000665.1 GCA_937864255.1 uncultured Saprospiraceae bacterium | reverse complement strand
GAACCATTCTTTTTTCATGGGCACTTCAAACGACAACCTGGATGAAGTGCTACGCACCAATCCCCGCGACGTGTTCGGCGTGAAAATATTTATGGGTTCGAGTACGGGAAATATGCTGGTGGATCAGCCGAATACGCTGGAAGAAATATTTGCCCGCTCCCCCATGCTCATTGCCACGCATTGCGAGGACGAAGCGACAATAAAAGCAAACGAGCAGGCATACAAATCGAAATACGGCGAAGACGTACCCATTCAGTTTCATCCCGAAATCAGAAGTGCGGAGGCTTGTTTAAAATCTTCGTCACTGGCGGTGGAACTGGCAAAGAAACACAATACGCGCCTGCATATTTTGCATATTTCCACGAAAGACGAGTTGGCGCTTTTTGATAATGCGACGCCGCTGCACCAAAAAAGAATTACTTCGGAAGTGTGCGTGCATCATCTTTATTTTAATGCAAACGACTATGAAAAGCTGGGTACGCAGATAAAATGCAACCCGGCGGTCAAATCCGCCGCCCATCAGGAAGCGCTCCTGCCTGCTCTGCTGGACGACAAGCTGGATATTATTGCGACCGACCATGCGCCGCACACCCGGGAGGAAAAGCAAGGCAGCTATTTTCAGGCGCCTTCGGGCGTGCCGCTGGTGCAGCATTCATTGAATATTATGCTGGAGTTTTTTCAGCAGGGAAAAATTTCGATGGAAAAAATAGTGGAGAAAATGTGCCACGCTCCCGCCATTTGTTTTCGCATTGAAGAGCGGGGTTTTTTAAAAGAAGGTTATTGGGCAGACCTTGTCCTGGTTGATCCGGAAGAAACGTGGGAAGTCAATAAAAACAACATTTTTTATAAATGTGCCTGGTCGCCTTTTGAGGGGAAAAAATTCAAAGGGTGCGTGAAAAGTACCATCGTAAGCGGCCATTTGGCTTATCACGACGGGGTTTTCAACCATGAAAAAAATGGTGAAAGGCTGCTTTTCAATGTATGAAAACTGCTCACATCAGTAAGCGATGCCAAGTTTTTTGTAAATAAAATGCAGCAACCAGGCGGGACCTATCAATAAAAATTGTACGTCTTCCAAAAACGACGGTTTTTTACCTTCGATTTTATGCCCGACAAACTGACCAATCCACGCGACGGCAAAAATGATGAGCGAGGCGATTGCCAGTTTTGAAGAATCTCTGCCCAAGTTTTCAAAAATGTAATTGTTGCCGGCGAGCATCAAATAGCCGATGACAAGGAAGCCTAAAAACATAGCGACGGAAAGTCGCAGGTAATAAACCAGCGCAGCAGCCAGCACGACGGCAGCCCAATTGACTAAAAGCGATTTTTCGGCGGGGAAAGGCGCGGCGAAAAGCAAACCAAACAAACTAAACATGATGGAAGGCACGCATATCCAGTGAATCAATTTGTTGGTGGTATTTTGATGGCTCTCACTGTATTGGAGGAGGAGTTGGTCAATTTTTTTCATTTCGAAAATTTTGACCTGAAATTAGGAATTTTTACGTCAATTTTTTCTCCATTTTAAAATGCGGAATGCCGACTTCCGTGAATTGCGCGCCTACTTTTTCATAACCCAGTTTTTCATAAAAAGGCACGGCAGATTTGCGCGCATTCAGTTCTATTTTTTTAAACCCTAATCGTCCGGCAAATAATTCGCTGGCTTTGACGAAGCGGGAGCCGATACCTTTTCCCTGCAATTCGGGCAAAACGGCGACCTGCCGCATTTTTACCAAATCCTTTCCTTTCGGAGTAAAAATCATGCAGGCGAGAATCGCATCTGACCTGTCAAAACAAACGAAGTGTATATCCTGCCATTCTTCGGCCAACTGCTGGGCGGCAAACTGAAGATTAAGCGGCTTGCGCAAAACCTCGTCGCGAAGCGCCACCGTCGCTGCATATTCCGGCGTTCCGAATTCTATTTTTGAAAAGTACATTTTCAG
>CALMIT010000664.1 GCA_937864255.1 uncultured Saprospiraceae bacterium | reverse complement strand
CCCGGGGGGGAAAAATGGATAAAAAAAAGAGGGGGGGGGGGAGAAAAAGATTTGTCGCTGAAAAAATTTCCATACTCCCCGGGCGCCTGGTGGTGGATGGAAAAAGACCCGCCACTGCTGTTTATCATGAATGGTCCTTCCAAGGTTCCCGATACAAAATCGCGATAAAAGAAAGAATACGGAGGCGTGCCTCCAAAAATCCGCAAAGTAAAACCGGCTTCATTTACGCCAAAACAGGTCGTATCAATATCCACTTCGGTAACAATGGCGCTGTCGGAAATAAACACCCGCCCAATAGGAGAATTTTCAAATCCAAGCTGTGCGCCCAGACTGTTTCGAATTTCCACCTCCGTAATGTCGCCGCTAAAAATGACGGGACTTTGTTCGCCGTTTTGCCCGACAGCAATAAAACAAACTCTGAAAATCACATGGCCGGCCGGCAGCGTTAGTCCTTGAAAAAAATCGGGATTATCCCAGGAAACGCTGAGAATGCCGTTGCCCGCCAGCGATTCTCCAAAACTGCTGATATTCAAACCCGGAATCGGCGGATTGACAAATTCGATGCCGTCGTAGCTGAGTATATTCGGATCCCAGCTTATCGTGTATTGTGTGGAAAGTATGTCCACAAAATTGCGCACGGACACATCCACGCAAACTCTTGATCCCGAAGGAACTACTTCATTGGACGAAGTGATGGAAATACCATTGCAGGCTGTCAAGTCCATCTGGAAAGTTGTTCCGCAACTTTTGCCGTCTTCTATGGTGATATTATAAACACCTTGTTCGGGTACTGTAAATTCTACCGTACTGCCGTGGGTAGCAGGCGCACTGTCAATAGTACCGATTACATTGGGTTGATTATCTTTTGTAATGGAAATCGTATAATTCGCGCCATTGCGAAACTGAGGAAAACCGCCGCTAACGATAAAACTTGCCCGGCAACCCGCGTCCAAATCACTCACCGACTGTCCTACAGCAGAAATTCTGTTCAGATAAACCACGCGAAAAGCCTCATTTACATTGGCGTGAACGCAGGGTCCAACCTCCCGTGTGACCGGGTCCTGATAAAATCCCTGGTTAATAAAATCATCAAGGGTGATGGGTGCAAACCAAAACTGAACGGGAAGCCCGCCTCCGAAAGCCTGTATCAGTGTGCCGTCATTGCGCAGGTTCAAATCGCCGTTGCTGAATTCGCTGGCAATCCACACGCCGTTTCTTTGATTTACCAAATTGCCGCCTATAAAAATCGGAGAGGTAGTATTCGTACAAGGGTCGTTTTGAATGGCTGTGAGATTGGGGCCGGAAGCCGTCGGCGCGCAATCGTAAAATACATAGCCGATGCCCGGAGGCGTCGCCGGCGTAGGGTCGTCCGTGAGGTCGGCGTCGTGGTTATGGTTGAGCAAAACCTCGTCGCCAAAACACAGATACATCGTATCCAAATCAACATCATTGCTTTGAGCCGTCACCGGAGAAACTGAATTCAGCGTGCCGGCGAACTGATTATCGCAGGCAAGTATCTTTAACGCGCTGCCATCGGCTTGTTTTGCAATTTTTTCGATCTGGACAGATCTTGGCGTTTGTGCATTGGATTTTAAAATTCCGAAAACCAGAAATGCAGAAAAAAGAATGAGGCGTTGAGTCATTTTATAATTGATTAGGTTTTTGCTGAGGGATATGTTTTTTGACAAAGTTAGACATCGAAAACGACCGCAAAAGTATAAATTCAATTTTTTTAAAAACGGATAAACAAAGCGGCGATATTGTCCGGCGTTTTTTCTCAGCCGCCGGCGGCACTTTTTTAACTATCCGCAGATGCATTTTTGATAACGACACTTTATGAAAAAGTAAAACGTCATGTTCTGATTTTTTCAAAACATGACGTTTATGGGACAACTTCCCCGTCGAACGGGAGGATTTATTTGCTTGTCAATAATTTTTTATACGCCAGAGGATCGTTAAGCAATTCGATGGCTTCTTTGATTTCTTTATCGTTGCGCAGGCCGATTTTCACACGCCCGTTTTGGTAATAATAACGGCTGGCAATTTCTTTCTCGATCATATCCGTGATGACTTCCTTGTGCTTGATAATGTCATTTTTCTTGGCTTCTATGATTTTTGCCTCGAGCGTTTTGATGTCGTTTTCGATAATATAGCCGTCGTCTTTCGAGCGCGATTTTAGTTGCTCCAGCAATTTCTCACTCTCCGTGTCATAATCGAAATTCTTTTTATCCAAAAAAGCCACAAATTCGTTCCATTCCGTAAAATGAAAATTTTCCAAATCGGTAATAGAATCGTGCTTCAGGCAATATTGGGTCACGTAGTCAAATACCAGATTTTTTTCATCCAGCGTACTCAGAATATTTGACTGGTCGTCCTTGTCCACAATCATGTCAGGCTTTACGCCGCCGCCATCCAGCACGGGTCGTCCGCTGCGCGTTTTGAAAACCGCCCGCTCCGAGTCAGGCACATTGACCGGTTCGCCGTCTTTGTAGCTCACGCTTTGGATGCACCGGCCGCTGGGTATGTAATATTTGGAAGTAGTAATTTTCAATTTTGAATTATAGCCGATGTCGCGCGTATTTTGCACCAGACCTTTGCCATAAGAGCGCTGCCCCAGCAGTATGCCGCGGTCATAATCCTGTATAGTTCCCGAAACAATCTCGGAAGCCGATGCTGAACCCTTATCTATCAAAATGATTAGCGGAATATTTTCATCAACCGGGTCATTCAGCGTTTTGAAACTTCTGTCCCAATCTTTGATTTTGCCTTTTCTCGTTACGCCCAGTTGATTTTTTGGAATGA
>CALMIT010000663.1 GCA_937864255.1 uncultured Saprospiraceae bacterium | reverse complement strand
GGCCACTCGCGCTGGCGGATTTCATCGGGCTCGACGTCTGCCTCGCCATCCTCAACGTGATGCACAAAGGGTTGGGCGATCCCAAGTATCGCCCCTGTCCCTTGCTGCGCCGGATGGTGGCGGAGCATCCCGAAGACGAGTTTATTTTCTTTTTTGACCGCGTTTATGATCCCACCTTTGTTTTTGCGCCGAATGTCACCCCGGTCGTGCTTTTTCCGCCGGCACGCCATCCGTTTTTGTTTATCTGGTGGTTTGAATACAGCCTGTCGGCAGCGCTGAAAAAGTATCAGCCCGACGTGTTTCTTTCCACCGACAATTTTTGCGTTTTAAATACAAAAGTGCCGACGGTGTTGGTGATGCACGATATTGCCTACACACATTTCCCCGAGTTGGTTTCCAAAACGGAGAGGTGGTATTATCAAAAATACACGCCCCGGTTTATCCAAAAAGCTGAGCGGATTGTGACGGTTTCCGAGTTTACGCGCGACGACATTTTGACCCAGTTTCCTGTGCCCGAATCTAAATTTGACATCGCCTGCAATGGTTGCGATCCGCATTTTCAGCCGCAGCCCGATTCCGAGCAACAAAAGGTTCGGGAGCAATTTACTGGCGGGCATTCCTATTTTATTTACGTGGGCGCTATTCATCCGCGCAAAAATGTACATCGCCTCATCTGGGCTTTTGAAAAATTCAAAACGCAAACCCAGTCGCCTGCGAAGCTTGTCATCGTGGGGCGCGAAGCCTGGATGACTGATCAGGTGAGGAAAATTTATGAGGCGAATGCGTACAAAAAAGATATTTTATTCACCGGCTACGTGGAGCGGGCGGCATTGCCCAAATTGATGGGCAGCGCGCTGGCGCTGGTATATCCTTCGCTTTTTGAAGGTTTTGGCATACCGGTTTTGGAAGCGATGCACGCCGAAGTGCCGATCATCACGTCAAATGTGTCGTCGCTGCCGGAAGTTGCCAGCAAGGCAGCCATTTATGTAAATCCGAATTTTGTAAAAGAAATCGCGAATGCGATGATTTTAATTTGGGAATCGGAAGAACTGCGACAAAATCTGGTGGAAAGAGGCAGAGAGCAGCGCTTGCTTTTCACCTGGGAAAAAGCAGCGGCAGTAGTTTATAAAAATCTGGAAGAGGCGATTGCCGGAGATTGAAAATCAATGCGGCAATTTATCTCTGATAAGCCCGTACACAAAAGTACCGAAAACGGCGCTCGCGATGATGAGCAAAAACAACCAGTAACCATTTCCCAAAAGTGCATACATCGGTCCCGGACACGCGCCTGCCAGCCCCCAGCCGAGTCCGAAAATACTTCCCGCAAGCAGGTGTCTTTTCCAACTCAGTGGTATCGGGGTGTAGCTTACGGTTGTTCCGCTCCAGGTTTTTATTTTAAAATATTTCATCAGAAAAATAATCGCCGCGCCCAGTACCACGGCAGTGCCGATAACGCCGTACATGTGAATACTTTCAAAACGAAACATTTCCTGAATTCTGAACCAGGAAATAACTTCCGATTTTGTGAGGACGATTCCGGTCAAAATGCCCACGATGAGAAAAGAGAAATTTTTCATAATCAGGCGTTTTTAAAATAGAAATGGAAGGATGAAATGTACCATAATCAAACCGCCGATGAAAAAACCGACGACGGTGAGCAGGGAGGGCAGTTGCAAATGCGATAAGCCCGTGATGGCGTGACCGGACGTGCAGCCCCCGCCGTACCTTGACCCAAAACCGACTAAAAACCCGCCGACAATAGCGAGTAATATTCCTTTCAGGTTTGAAAAATTAAAAAACGAAGTAGGAAAAAATCCCATGTCATTTGCGTCGGCTTCCGGGTAAGCGATTCCTTTGCCGGCGAGGTAATCAATAGTGGATTGCGAAATGGCTACCGGTTCGGGACTGCGCAGCCATTGACTGGTCATGTAACTGCCGATAATAATGCCGAGAACAAATAGCAGCCGCCACATTTCCTCTTTCAAATCCATTTTGAAAAAATCGTTCACCTTGTCGGCGCCTGCCAGTGAGCAGATGTCTTTGAAAGAAGTGGAGATGCCAAAACTACGCCCCATCCACGTCATCAAAAAAACGACAGCAGCGATGCCCGCGCCACCCGCCGCCCAATGCCAGGGCTGGCGAATCCACTCTATAAAAAGGAGGGAATCAGTCATAGTACAAAATGTTAGGTGGTAAAACGGTTCTGGCTTTGGGGTCTGTAAAAATAGCTATTTTCAATTTAAAACTTTGCCGTTTTTTTAATTGCTGTGCTGCTCGATAACGTGTTGCAACATTTGAGCTGACTGCATGCCCGACTGCCGCCATTTTACGCTTCCTTTTTGAAAAAGGATGAAAGTAGGCACGCCCATGATCTGATATTTTTGCGCTACGACGGGGTTTCTGTCCACGTCTATTTTGACGATGCTGGCTTTGTCTCCGATTTTTCCAGCCACCTCTTTGAGGATGGGCGCCATTGCTTTGCAGGGACCGCACCATTCTGCCGAAAAATCAACCAACACCGGTTTTTCACTATTGATAAGTTCATTAAAGGATACTCGCTTTTCCATTTCAGAATTTTTATTGATGAAAATCTGTCACAAAGGTGCTTTTTAAGCACGGTGTTCATCAGTGACGCCGGTCACAGTGGCGGCATAAAATTTTCAAATGTTCAGTCTTTATAAATTTTGACTGCCCGCTCTCCCGGCTTGGCGTACCCGCGATACATTCCCGGCGAATTGTGGGGCATGGCGATATTCCCGTTTTTGTCAACTGCGATGATGCCGCCCTCGCCGCCTTTTTCCA
>CALMIT010000662.1 GCA_937864255.1 uncultured Saprospiraceae bacterium | reverse complement strand
GCCAAAGAGTTGATTACTATTTCATTGAAAAACAGCCAGTTAGGCAAAATAAACGCGTTTTCAATTTTTGATTTGAATGGTAAAAAACTTCGCAATTTTAGTTTTCAGGAGTTGGCAGATTTGAAATTTCAAATAAACCTGGCCGGTTTTCAGCCGGGTGTTTATTTTTTAAAAGCGACTGCTTCCGAAAAGACCTTCATGACAAAATTTGTAAAAAAGTAAAATAAAAAAGGCGGCTCTGTGAGCCGCCTTTTTTCTGCTTTTTAAAATAATTATACATTAAACCGGAAGTGCATTACGTCGCCGTCGGCTACCACATACTCTTTGCCTTCCACGCCCATTTTTCCCGCTTCTTTGACGGCATGTTCCGAACCCAGACGCACATAATCATCATATTTTATAACCTCCGCACGGATAAATCCGCGCTCAAAATCAGAGTGAATGACGCCCGCCGCCTGCGGAGCTTTCCAGCCGTTTACAATTGTCCAGGCACGCACCTCTTTTTCACCGGCTGTGAAATAAGTAATCAGGTTAAGTAATTTGTAAGCCGCCCGAATCAATTTATTGACGCCCGGTTCTTTTAATCCCATCTCCGCCAAAAATTCCAACCGCTCTTCCATCGTGTCCAATTGGGCAATTTCGGCTTCTATCCCTGCGCAAACAAGTATCGTTTCCGCGTTTTCGTCTTTTACGGCGTCCATAAATTTTTGGGTGAGCGCATTGCCCTCTTTCACTGAATTCTCGTCCACATTGCACACATACAAGACAGGTTTTGCAGTAAGCAAAAACATATCTTTGAGCAGCATTTTACCTTCGTCTGAAAGTTCGAGCGTACGCGCCGACAAGCCTTTTTCGAGATGTGTTTTTATCATTTCGGCTATTTCGACCTGGTGTTGGTCTTCGCGTTTGCCGCTTTTTGCTTTCTTTTTCAGTGAGTCAATACGCTTTTCAGTGGTTTCCAAATCTTTAAGCAGCAACTCGGTATCTATCACCTCTTTATCGCGAACGGGATCAACATTGCCGTCAACGTGTACGACGTTATCGCCCACAAAACAACGCACTACGTGTACAATGGCGTCCACTTCGCGGATATTTGCCAAAAACTGGTTGCCCAAACCCTCGCCCTGGCTCGCTCCCTTTATCAAACCCGCGATATCAACGATTTCTATGGTGGTCGGCACGGTGGATTTCGGATTGACCAATTCCACTAACTTGTCCAGCCGGGAATCGGGTACGGTTATAATGCCTACATTTGGATCTTTGGTGGCGAAGGGATAATTCGCGGCAAGCGCTTTTGCGGAAGTCAGCGCGTTAAAAAGGGTGGATTTTCCGACGTTGGGCAGACCAACGATTCCACATTTTAAACCCATTTTTATCAATTTAAAATTTCAAAATATAAAAACGGGCGCAAAGATAACCGGAAAATAAAATGAAGAAAGCACATTTTGAAATTACTGCTGACGAGCTTGAACAGGTTGTGCGGATTGAAAAAAACCTTTTATCTTAATCCCGTCCCAAATCGTTTATTCCGTCACGGCGAAAAAAGAATTTGTTTTAAAAATGACAGAATTTTGCAGGCATGATTAAAAAGTTACCCATCCCTTACATTTACTGTATTCTAATAGGGGTGACAGTCGGGTTGATTCTTGGTTTGAAATCGTACTTGTCTTTCATGTATTGGGGCGAGACTGAAAAATACAGTTGGATACGGTATTTTTCTCCTCACTTCATTAATAATGCTTTGTGGGGATTTTTGGTGCCGCTGGTTTATCATTTTATGAATCGCTACAGCCTGTCAAAATCCGCTCCCGCAAAACAAAAAATCAAAGCTGTGATCGCCTGCCTGTCCGTTGCGGCTTTCCATGAAATGTTTTCATACGTGGTTTGGTTTTTTCCGGCAGACTGGCTGGGTTATTATAAATTCAACATGGAGGAATTCAAGTATGTGGTAGGCGCTTTTCCTTCCGGTTTTATCAGCCGGATTATTGAATACTGGATCATCTACGGCATTTTCACGGCGATTGATTACTCAAAAAAATACCGCGATAAACAAATCGAACTCGCACAACTGGAGACGCAATTGTCTAACGCGCAACTCAACGCGCTGCGCCTGCAACTGCATCCGCACTTCCTTTTTAATACTTTGAATACCATTTCGTCGCTGGTGGACATCAGCAAGAAAGATGCTCAAAAAATGATTTCACAACTCGGCAACCTGCTGCGGACCGTTTTGGATAAAAATAAAAAACAAACCATCCCGCTCGGCGAAGAACTGGAATTTATAAAAAACTACCTCAGTATTGAGCAGGTGCGCTTTCACGACCGGCTTGAAGTCAATTATGACGTGGATCCCGAGTTGGTGGAAACGCGTGTGCCGAGCATGATTTTGCAACCTTTGGTAGAAAATGCCATCAAACACGGTTTTTCAAAAAGAACTGACGCCGGACGCATAGAAGTGTCTGCAAAAAAAATAAACGGGCAAAAAATAGAGTTGAAAGTATCTGACGACGGCGTGGGCAGCGAGGACAAACAGGAAGACGAAATGGTCGGCGGAATCGGGCTGAAAAATGTGAAAGACAGACTCCAACTGATATACAAAACCGAAGCTTCCATGGAAATCCACAATGCACCCGGAAAAAGATTTGAAGTAAAAATGTTTTTACCAGCAAAAATTGAAAATCATGCGCAAAATTAGAACCCTGATAGTGGACGACGAGCCTCTGGCGCGTGCCCGAATCATCAATCTTTTGTCAAAAAATGAGGGCATACAGGTGCTGGGCGAGTGCAAAAACGGGCGCGAAGCGCTTAAACAAATTGCCTCTTACAAGCCTGATCTCGTTTTTATGGACATTCAAATGCCTGACATCAACGGCTTTGAAGTGCTTTCGGGTGGAAAAATGGAACACATGCCATTCATCATTTTCGTGACCGCGTATGATCAATATGCTTTAAAAGCATTTGACGTGAAAGCTGTGGATTACCTCATGAAACCTTACGACGAAGACCGTTTTCAACAAGCCGTGGAGCACGCACGCCAGCAGATTTTGTATAAAGAAAGCGCCCTTTTGCACCAAAAAATGATTAACCTGCTGGACGAACATCGCCATAATAACGGCGAAAATATCGGCGTGGTGGAATTGAAAGAAAAAGGCAGAACCGTGCTGGTGAAAATCGAAGATTTGTATTATGTGGAAGCGGAAGGAAATTACCTCCGGCTTTTCGAATCCAACACGCAACACCTTTTGCGGGAAACGATGGTGAATTTTGAAGCGCAAATAGACAAATCACAGTTTTTGCGCATTCACCGAAGTGTGATTGTCAATACCAATTTTATAGAGCGTGTATCGTATCGCGGCAATAATCAATTTCAATTCACTTTGAAAAATGATAAAAAACACATTTCGAGCCGGGGCTACCGGGACGAGATTGTGAAGTACCTGGACGAAGAAGAATTGAAAAAAAAGTTGGCCTGAACTGATTTACAGGACTGACTTGCCAAAATAAATTAGCCATATCACAACAAAAACAAAAGTGCAAACGACGATACCGCGCATCGTGTCGGTGAATCGCTTTTTAAACGCCCAA
>CALMIT010000661.1 GCA_937864255.1 uncultured Saprospiraceae bacterium | reverse complement strand
ATACCTGCCGACTTTGTATCCAAATTGTCGGCGAAACGGGTGACTTTATCAGGAACGAACTTGGAAAAGTAAAGCCCGGTATTGTCGAAACCAAAAGCCTCAACAGCCTGGTAAGTTATGTGGATCAGCAAGCTGAAAAACAGTTGGTGAGCAGGCTTTCCGAAATACTCCCCGGTTCTGTATTTTTTACAGAAGAAAACACTGTAGCCCGTGCGGCGGGGAAATATCGCTGGGTCATTGACCCGCTCGACGGTACGACCAATTTTTTGCACGGACTGCCTTGTTTTGCTGTCAGCGTCGCTTTGCAGGAAGATGAAAAAACCATTTTGGGTCTGGTACTCGAAGTCAGTCGCGACGAGTGTTTTTATGCCTGGAAAGGCGGCGGCGCTTTTTGCAACGGCCATCCGATCAAGGCGAGTCAAAATGTCCGGCTTGCCGACAGCCTGATCGCGACCGGTTTTCCTTATTACGATTTTAGCAGAAAAGAGGCGTATTTTCAGGCTTTTGAGCAGTTGATGCGGAGTACGCGGGGTATCCGGCGCTTTGGTGCGGCGGCGGTAGATTTGGCTTACGTAGCTTGTGGGCGGTTTGACGCATTTTTTGAATACAGTTTGCAGCCCTGGGACATTGCTGCGGGTTTGATTTTGGTGGAAGAGGCGGGTGGCAAATGCAGCGATTTCTGCGGTGCGGACGATACTTTTTCCGGTAAGGAAATCATCGCCGGAAATGCTTTTGTGTATCCCGAGTTTTTAAAAATTATCAAATCATCCTTTTATCCTGAAAAATGAGCTTATGCAAAAACAGGAAATCATTATAAGATCGGCAGAAAAATCAGATATGGGAGCTGTGCTTTCGTTGGTAAAAGAACTGGCTGAATACGAAAAAGCGCCCGAACAGGTGACGACAACGCCGGATGATTACCGGCGCAATTTTGAGGAAGGCGTTTTTGAAGCTTTGGTCGCGGAGATGGACGGAGAAGTGGTCGGCATGGCGCTCTATTATTTGTGCTGGAGTACCTGGCGGGGCAGGATGCTTTACCTCGACGATTTCGTAGTCCGCCAATCACACCGGCGCTACGGCATCGGGCAGTTGCTCTTCGACGCTTTTATGGAAAAGGCAAGAGAAAAGGATTGTTTTTTGGTAAAATGGCAGGTCTTGGACTGGAATGAGCCGGCGCTCAGGTTTTATGAAAAAAACCCGGCAATTATTGAAACTGAATGGCGGAACGGCAAAATTTTTCTAAAACCCGTCTAAACCGATCTGGGTATTTTTGATAAAATTTCACCCCTGAAACCCCTTAGAAAAAAGAAAATTTGTTGAAAAACGGATTGATTTCTAAATTTGAAGCGATTTATTCGACTGATACTCAAGAATTTTAAGATTATAGTGTTTCATAGTGTGAGGGGTAACCGCTTCGGTGGTTGCTCCTTTTTAATTTGCCGATGTGCTGATTAATCGTCACATCAATCTACCGGGAACTCAGAGTTGGCGGCGGTTGCATACACCTTTCTTCCCATTCGGGGAAAGCACCTCTGAAAACATTAAAATCCACGTCGCCTTTGATGCCGGCGATTTCCCCGCG